>NZ_JADEWY010000233.1 GCF_015207375.1 Coleofasciculus sp. LEGE 07092
GTCGAACGCTGGGGAGATGAATAAAACCTCAACAATTTCCTTGTCCCCTTGTCTCCCCACTCTGACCCTTAAAAATTGCTAAAATTCTATTTCTTCACCAGTATTTACCTCATCAAAATCCAGCGTATAGTCAGCGGCGATAGGTTCATTACTGACCAGATCATCAAAGTCAATAAGCCCTTGAGACAGTTGCTCCTCAACATCCAAGCCAGCTAGCGACTCCTCGATTGCTAGTTCTGATGCTATGGCTAACTCATCAAAATTTTCAACATCAAAAAACACCATAATCAATTCTGGCTCCTTTTATTGCCAAGTAAAGTCCTATTTTAGGATTGCCGTACCCAAGGGATAGATGATTTTATCAAAATGTGAGAACTAGCCTGAACAAAAGAATACAGCCGTTCAGGAGTTGAGGAGTTCAGACGATGAAGGACATACACACCCTCAGAAGTGCAACTCCTCCCATTGCTGAACTTTTTCCTCAAGGCTAGGCAGCTATGACCATTACCGTTCCCCATTTTGACCCCTTACTCAAAACTCCCACAGGGATTGAGGAGCCGATAAAGAATTCCTTAGCTGAATACCTATTCCCAGATACCCAATTTGCGGTTGGTTATATCTACGAAGGCAGCACAACCGAGGAAGATTTGCTCGAAGTAGGGCGTATGACCCCGCAATTTTCCAATGGCACAAAGGTTTATTTTGGGAGTAAAGAAGTCAGGGAAAAAGTTTATCCCAAGGACAGTGATGGAGCTGCCTATGGTTCTCTCGTCTTTACCCCTTGTCAGAACTTCAAGGAACTTAAGAATTTACGGATTCTTATTATAGACGACACGACGGGAGAAAACGGGGGAATAATCCCTCCGGAGCAGGCTTTAAAGCTGGTGGGCGACTGCTACGGACGCATGAACCCAAATGTGGCAGAGAAACTCACAGGGATGACTAATACTCCGTTTCAGTTCCGCATGGGAATCAAACCTCAAACTGAAGCCTCGACTACGCTCGGCTTTAGCCCTGAGCGTAGCCGAAGGGCTAATAATGATGTTCACCGCATCGCTAAAGGAACCCTAGCGCCATCTGTCAAGCTGGAAAGTTTAGGACAGCCTCAGATAATCCGGTCTGGGAGAAAAACAGTCCTTAAAATGGGGTATAATTTGGTGCTACCCACCAGCTCGTTTAAAGGGCGGAAAGATTCCAGTCGAATCCAGCCGGGGGAATATAATTTTACTGTGGGGATTGGAGTCAAAACCCCTGCACGATATGGTAAGCATAGCTTGGGGACTCAAGTTCTAGTCAACTACCCCAAAGGCGTGGAAGCAGACATTCTCCCTAAATTAGAGGAGAAGGCGACTTTATTAGCCGAACTGCAATCCGATCCTAGAAAAATTGCCAACTATTTTGTCGAAAAACATAAATTACAGCACTTCGACAAGACTCAGTGTCCACTTGAGCTTCAATCTGGAGTACCTTCTCAGGCAGAGAACTTAACCGTATCGGAGTCACCACACTTCGGCCCTTCGACAAGCTCAGGGCAAGCAGCTCAGTGTCCACCGGATATTTCTAAGGTAGGAAGTATTTTTGATGAGTTATTAAAGGAGAATGAAGAGCAAGAGGAAACAGAGTCTAACGAGCAGCCTGAACCATCTTCATCTCAAGATAATCAGCTAATCCAAGTTTTAGAAGCCTGCATTGAGCATCACCCCCAGCTACTGGAGCATGAGAAAATCGTTGATAAACTGCGAAGTTTAGTCAGGAAAGAATGGCATGATATTAGCACCGGACGCGCCATCGAATTTCAATCGGGTCTAGCTCAACCGAGTTTAGACTTAAGATATGATGAAATTTGTGTCCCCTATTTACCCGAAGGGGAAAAACTAATCGTCACGCGATCGCCCTTAGTCAATTCTAACGGTGTGATTACCCTCACCAATCGGCATCTACCAGAATTCAGGTACGAAAAAGGAACCGTCCACATTCACCCAGAAACCGCCGCCACTTACTTGCAGGCAGATTTCGATGGCGATCGCTTAGCCTACGAGCTGGCATCAAAATACCCCACCCTGGCAGCAGAAATTGAGGAGAAACAGCGCCCCGAAAACCGCCATGCAGATGTCGTCAAAGCGGCAAAGGAGGAGTATGTCGCCAATTCGTTTGCAGAAATTGCGATCGCTGCTTCTTCTAACAAAATTGGACTCATTGCCAATGATATCCAAAAAGCTGTCGCTATTTACAACGAAGTGGATAACCTGCCGGAACACGAGCAAAAAGTCTTCTTAGTTGGGACGGGAATTGCTTGTAAAAGAATTTCTAGTTTTGACTTAGATGCCCTGAATATACATGATTCTAAGCGCAGAGCGTGTGAAGCTATTCAGCAAAAAGCGGTAAGTTTCCCAGACCAAACCCCAATAGAGCAGTTACAAACCGCTAAGAAACTATTTTTCGAGACAGTTAACGTCCTCTCTAACGAACTTCAAACCGCTGTCGATGGGGCAAAAAGCGCCGCACGACCCAATGAAGATATTCTCAATTTCGCCAGTACCCTGCTTAACGCTAGAGATGTAGCCTGGATTAAGGACAAAAAACAAGCAGACGTTTATCAAACCCGCCTCATGAAATCGGAGAATTATTCTCCAATAGACCGGATGATTCAAGTCGCTAATAATAAGTGGCAAGAAAATCACCTAGAATCCCTACCCACGCATCAATTTGCTCACTTCTTTGAGAAAAACTATACCCCCGCCACTGAAAATAAAGCTAAGGAAATCGTCCAAACTTACAATCAACTCTACAAAGAAGCGATCGCTCTTAAAGAACAAGCCAAAAATGAGCCTGGGTATCAACTGCTAGTGATTTCCGCCACATCGGGCAAGCAAATTACCCTCACCAACCTGCTCAAGTACAATCATCCCAGTGTTTGGTCATCCCAGTCGATAGCGGAGCGGGGCGCGGTAGCGCACATGGATCTCAAGCTAATAACCAAGTCTAATCAACTGGTAGCCATCGCCCAAACCCCAGGAGAAAATCCCCGGTGGCAAATTGTCGGTAATGTGAGTCGCTCCTCCATCACCGAACATAATCTTAAACCGGGGATGACTCTTAAGGGAGCTAAGGTAGAGCTGATACCAGGGATTACCACTCTTGCAGTTAAGGCTAAATTTAAAGAAGCTCAAGCATTCGTTGAAAAAGTTCGCACTTCGACGCAGCTCAGTGACTGCTCCGAACACGCCGCAGATGCTCACTCAATGCAATCAGCCATTTGGCACGTTGCTCACGCTTCTAAGCAAAAGGGCTATGCCAATTACAGCAAAGCCAGCGCTGCTTTCAACATCTTCCCAGAACAAGTTGCAGAACGTGTTAAGGAATTTCAGTTCAAAGAGCTCACTCTTGCCGGCGTCCACCAACCCACTAATGAATGGGGAGGACAGCTTAATCACAAAACAGTTGAGTTTGAGGTGGCTTTAGAAACCCGTAAAAACCATCCCAATTTCAACAAGCGTGTCATCCTCGTTGAGGGCAAGCAAGTTGCACCCCTATCTGAGCAGAGTTATCAGCTCCCCATTGGTACGAAAGGCAAAGCGACTCTCACGCCAGCGCCTAGCACCTCTTGTACTGCCACAACTGCCAAGGGCAATACCATCAAAATTGGGCAGCTAAAAAAGTATGAGTTCGAGGGACAGACTTTCTCTGGAGTCAAATGCTCTCTAACCCTTGATTTTGTCCAGCAACCTAACCGTTCAACCCCTGCCCTTGTCGCAAGGGTGGACACTGAGCTACTTGTCCTGAGCCATGTTGAAGGACGCCGAAGTGTTGAAGGCAAAATTTTAGGTGTCATTGATAGTTCAAGCTGTAAGAAACTTCAAATAGCTGGATTGCTACGAGCTGGCACCCAACTTTCTGTTAGTCTTACAAGTAACGCTTCATCCACCGCTACGCTCACTATTGAGCCTCAGTCTCTTCAATACCCGGACAAATGGATTAAGCAGTCTGATGCACTAAAAGGTGCATGGATTCAGGATAACTTGGAGAGTCGAGATGGGGGTGTAGGGAGACAAGGGGACAAGGAGACAAGGGGACAAGGGGACAAGGGGAACAAAGGAGACGAGGGAGACAAGGGAGACAAGGGAGTAACTCTTTCGCCACACCCCCCACAC
>NZ_JADEWY010000019.1 GCF_015207375.1 Coleofasciculus sp. LEGE 07092
CCCTTGTCCCCTTGTCCCCTTGTCTCCTTGTCCCCTTGTCTCCTTGTCTCCTTGTCCCCTTGTCCCCTTGTCCCCTTGTCTCCTTTTCCAATAAAGAATCAAGCCAACAATTGACACCAGTAACAGAAGCCAAGAAACCAAATAAGGCAGAATTTTCCAATAATATACCCAAGCCTCTATGGTATTGAGCGGTGGGTCGCCTTCTGCGATCGCAGAATCAATGGTTGCCCGTTTCCCTGATGTCAGCATCAATAGCCAGTTGGTACGATACCAGAATCCAAATACAAACACTGACAGAGTTAAACTTCCCACTAATTGCGCCAACTGTCCCCACTCCCGCCGTCGAATAGTACCACCGAGTACCCACAGGATTGGTGTGACTAGAAAGAATAGCGCCGTTTGCTTCACCATTAGCGCTACCCCCAGAGAAAAACCCAACCCAACTGCCCATAATAGGGAGTGGGGATTACAGCACTTTGCGAGTCGGTGTGGTACAGTCCCCCCCTTGATTAGGGGGGTCAAAATGTAGTCTATTAATTTGAAAACCCCTGTAAGTTGTTGTTTAGAACCTTTCGCTTTTAGTACTAATTCTCCGTGATGTTGCGCTTTATTTGACCCCCCTGTAGTCCCCCCTTGGTAAGGGGGGACGGCGGTAGCCGGGGGGTGTATGCGTTGCAGAATTAAAGAGAATGGGTATGATTTTTGATTCCGCCAACCTGTAAGGCAGAAGAAACTGAAAGTAACGACGGCTGTGAGCGGATAATCTAAGAGAAACTCCAACCGATACCGATAGAGTGCAGGAAATAGTACCGTTAACCCAGCCGCCCACAATCCTACTCTGCGGCTGAATAACTGGACGCCCAACCCGTAGACTGAACCTAGGAGAATCGCGCTGAATATTAGTTGAACTAGAGTAGCTTGGTCAGCACCCGTCCCGAAGATATTCTGGATAATAGCAGCGGCAATATAGGTAAACGGTGGTATTTTAGACGACAACTGCCAGAAACTCGTCCACCATTCCCCAGAGAGCCAGTTAGGATGCTGTAGTGCTTGCCAATAGTTTAATGAACCGGTTAAGTAATCTGCCTGATCCCAAGCTGGAACGGAGTGATCAAGGGTAAACCAAAAGCGATCGCACAAAGCACTTGCTAACCAAATTATCCCCAGAATCAGCAGACTTCTGAACTGAGTGTGTCGATTCTTCTTTACCACGAAATTTACCTGGGTTGTTCTCGTTGCTTCTCCCTTTTGATTAGAGCATGAAATCCACTTACCGCGTCCGCTTCGCGTCCGGATACCTATCCTTGCAATGAGATTATCACTCGTATCAAACAGGTAGGTCGTAAGGAGTGGAAACAAGAAAATGGTTATCATCGCCGTTCTCTTGCCGAAAACACCATCTTTCGCTTCAAATAGATTACTGTAGGTGATTAACAATCAAGAGTTTCTCATCGCAGGGATAGAAAGTCAAAAAATTGCTCAATACTGAAGAGCCAAAGGCTTTTACCTTGAGTTTGCCATTCGTTTTCTCATCTTAATATGAGGAATACCAGCTTCTTCAAAACCATCCCCCTCTTGCACAAATCCTAAAGTTTGATAAAGATTTTTTACATAGTCTTGAGCGTGAATAACCACTTCTT
The DNA here is from genome assembly GCF_015207375.1 of Coleofasciculus sp. LEGE 07092. Lineage (GTDB taxonomy): Bacteria > Cyanobacteriota > Cyanobacteriia > Cyanobacteriales > Coleofasciculaceae > LEGE-07092. The sequence goes on from NZ_JADEWY010000019.1 coordinate 1,641, forward strand.
CCATCTCATTTTGCGCAGCAACCTCTAACGCTTTTTCCATCAGTTGCTTACCAATGCCTTTCCTTCTAGCATCAGGCAAAACTGCAAGTCTTTCTACCTTGGCAGTTTGACTATCTAGATACCTTATCCTGGCAGTTCCCACAGGTCGATCATCTAAATAAGCCAGTAAATGTTCAGCCGTTTCATCTCTGCCGTCAAACTCTAACGCCGGATTAACCCCTTGTTCGACTTGGAAAACCCGAACCCTTACCAGTTGAATGTCTGCTGCTTTGTCAGTATAACTAACAACTTTGAGAATAATTCTATCCATCCAACCATTTACCTCCTAAAACTCCTAACCCCTACTCTAAGAAGCCAATTTCGCCACCTGCTCAACGCGATCGCATTCTCCTCGCAGCAGCAGGTAATCTTTTGGTTGTAATTCCAAAACATCATCAACAGCATTATAAAGTTTGCCTTGCCTGCGCACAGCCTGAATCACCACATGGTATTGATGCTGGATATCTATTGGATGCAATCCTGCTAGGGTGGAACTTTCAGTCAATGTTACCCAATGACTGCATCCCTCACCAACCCTAGCTCGATCCGTCATCAAGTCTCGAAACGCGACCAATTCTTCCGGTTCGCCAACCACTAGCAAGCGATCTCCTACATTCACAACCGTCTGCGGTTTCGGGTAATACAAGGTTTGACCGTCCCGTTGAATTGCCATAACGGTTACGCCTGTGAGATTGCGAATATCTGCTGCGGCTAGGGTTATCCCCTGCAACGGTGAATCCGTCTCTACGGTTAGCCAATCCCTGTGAAATTCTGATGCTGTTTGGTTCAAGTCATGCTGTAACACACTAGTGGCGCGTTCCGGTCGGATGCTCAAGTAGCGATTTGCCCGAATAGCATTAATGACAGACTGAGTAAGGGATGGATTTTCTCCCAGAGTTGTCAGCAGGTGCGACCCGATTTCCAAGGCGGCTTCAAATTCCGGTTGTACGACTTCCTGCGCCCCTAGCTGAGTGAGTACGTCAATCTCGTTATTGTGGTGACAGCGAACGACTACATCCAGTTCTGGGGCAAACTCTAAGGCGCGTTTGAGCAGCAATCGGGTACTCACTGGATCGGGTAAAGCGATCGCTAAAGCTTTTGCCTTTTCCAGATGCGCCTTTTCCAATACCATTTCTGAGTCAGCATCCCCAAAAAGATAAGGAATTCTTTGAGTCCTCAACCGTTGGATTGCCGCCTCACTATTATCAATCACAAGAACGGCATACCCCTGATTTTGCAAAATATTAACAACAACTTGCCCGACTCGTCCATAGCCTGCCACCACAACATGGTCGCAAATCGTTTCGGGAATCGATAGCGCTTTGGTTTCTCGAAACCGACGCAGGTAATTTCTCAACCCTGGTAGATTCGTAAGTTCATCAGCCAGACGGGGAGAAAATTTCAGCCAGACAGGTGTCAGCACTAATGTAATGGCAGTCGTTCCCAAAAGTAAGAGATACTTTTCCCGCTCAATCAACCCCTCATTAAAGGCAACCAAGGCTAACACAAAGGAAAATTCCCCAATTTGATTAAGACCAAAACTAGTAATGAAAGCCGTTTTGAACGAATAGCCAAATTTCAATACAATTGGTAAAATGATAGTAGCCTTGCCTAGCATGACCACGGTAACTAAACCCAAAATTAAGCTAAAATTCTGGAGAATAGTTAAGGGATCGATTAGCATACCGATCGATGCGAAAAATAGGCTGGCAAATGTATCTCGTAGAGGTAAAATTTTAGCTAAAGCTTGGTCGGCATAGTCGATTTCCGAGATCATTAGTCCGGCAACAAAGGCTCCCATCTCGATGGACAAACCGAGCCTATCCGTAATCAAAGCAACCCCCAAACAAAGGGCAATAACCGTTAGCAAAAAAAGTTCGCTACTTTCTGTTTTAGCAACGCTTTCGATTACACGGGGAACAAGCCACCGACCCGCAGCAACAGCAGCAACCCCAAATAACAATACTTTCAGTAATGCACCAGCCAGCGCTCCGCCAATATTAGTCGGTTGGTCGAGTGTCGGTAGAATCGCTAACATCAGACCTAGGGCGAGGTCTTGGGCAATCAAAATCGCTAGCATGACCTGACCGTGAAGTGTATTGGTTTCTCCGCGTTCGGTCAGGGATTTGAGAACCACGGCAGTAGAGGAGAGGGAAAGAATAGCTCCCAGGAAGATGCCCTGAGTCAGTCCCTCGACCCAACCTGTCAAGGTCGCTAGTAACGTCACCAAGACAATTGTCAGCCCAATTTGCAGTAAACTCCCTTTCAGGGCAATGTCTTTAACTCGCTTGAATTCAGCAATGGAAAATTCAACCCCTAAGGCGAATAACAGTAAAGCAACGCCTATTTCCGCGAGGGCTTCGATCTGGTTGGCTTCGCTTAACAGTTTCAGACCAAACGGACCCACCACCAATCCACTGGCTAAATAGCCTAACAGTACGGGTTGGCGTAGCTGTTTGGCGAGGTATCCACCCAAAGCAGATGCTCCCAAAACTGTCATCAGATCCAGAATGAAATTGTGCCCTGCCGCCATGTCTGTAATGCTCGTTAGTTGAATGCACCAGCCTGATTCATTCTAGAATCAGAGCAAGAAGCCTTGATGCCAGTCTGTAAAGATCCGAGAAGAGTCTGCTGAAGCCATAAACCGATAATTGATAGATGATTATAGATAATGTCAATCTTAAAGATATTGGTTACAGTGAAAGCTATCTGTAGTAACCCCTAGTAGTTGACAAATTGATCGCAATCGGCATATAGCACAAGAACTTTAAAGAGCAGGGGGGTAGGGAAAATGGACTGCGGCATTCATCAGGTATCAGTTTGGTGGACTACTAGCGATTGAAAACTCACGCTTGCGAGCGGTTGCTGTGAATTCCACGCTTTACCGCTTGAGGCAGTTAGGAGTCAGGGACTCCAACATTACTTAAAACTCTTTAAGGGACACTGCTATGCAGCCGGAACAACAACAGCGAATCATGGGCTACTTCATTGAGGAGGCAAAAGACCACCTCAATACCATTGAGCAGGGTTTGCTAAGTCTGCAAAGCACCATGCAAGACACTGAAATGGCAAACGAACTCTTTCGTGCTGCCCATTCCGTCAAAGGTGGTGCTGCCATGTTAGGACTGGAGAGCATTCAGCAAACAGCCCATCGTCTAGAAGATTACTTCAAAATTCTCAAAGACTCACCCGTCCAGACCGACCAGCAGCTAGAATCCCTTTTTTTGCGGGTATTTGATACCCTTCAATCGCTGTTAGACCAACTCCAAGGACCTTTCGGCTTGACTGACGACACAGCCAAGACAATCATGTCAAATGCCGAGCCGATTTTTGAGCAACTCAGCCGTCATCTCAATCAACTGGTTCACAAAGACGGAGGAACTACCACCGCTACCGTCCGAGAGGCAAATGTCGCTGGCAGGCAATCCTCTGAATCGAGTGCTAACCCCTTACCAGTAACTTTTAAACGAGATGTTCTGGTGGAACTGCGAGAGATGTTACAGCTCTTTAAGCAGTCAGACTCACCCCAACATCGCGCCGCTCTGCAAAACCACTGCGATCGCCTGCTTTCCCTCGGCAAGGAATGGGATTTGGCTGGTTGGGGCGAGTTACTCGAAACCGCAAAAGCAGCAATTGCCAATCCCCAAAATTCCTATCGCCTGCTTGCTAGTGTGACGATCAAAGAAATAAAACAGGCTCAGGAGTTAGTTCTATTAGGTCGCTCAGTTGAAATTGCCCCTAGTGAACAGCTTGAATCTCTAGCGCCAGCCTTAGCTGATATTGATGCGGCACCAGCACCCAATCCCTACGAGCAAGCACCTTCTACAGACACCAATACAGTGTCGGAAACGGACAGAACCTCTAGTAATGTATCTTCAAAAGGCGATCGCCTGAACATCTCAGACAACTATGTTAACGACAAAGAAACGTACATTATTCACGACTTTTACGGAGAAGATACTTTCATTCAACCAGAGACTACCCATGTTCAAGAAAACAGTTCCTCTGAGCCGAACCAAGGATTCGATCAACTGTCAAATCCCTTTGCACCACCATCACCATTGTCTGACCAAAACGATCCAGAAGTTGGTTTAGTAGAACTAAACACGTTAGCCGATATTTTTGAAGGTCAAACCCCCGAGCTGGATCAAACCTGGCAAGAAGAAGAAATTATCAGTCTAGATGACGATCCCTTCTCAGACACTTCAGATGATCTATTTAATTTAGACAACTCAAGTGATTTTTCTGATCTCCTCAGTGACGCAGAGAACCGCGATTTTTTTCAGGCAGAAACGTCAGCGAGTGACGGTTTATCCGAATCTCAAGCAAACCTAAATGATGAGTTTTCCGACCTACTCTTTGAATCGGATATATCAGACTCTTCTGTGAATTCAAGCTCTTCTACAGCCGATTTAAGCACCTTATTGGACGATAGCTTCTTAGAAGAAGACGAGGAAACAACACCGCCAGGAAATGATAGGGATTTAGACTTCTCCGCATCATCATTAGACTTCAGCAATCAAAATGATGACTTAGTAGACCTAGACTCGGCAGCAACAGATGCCTGGGATTTGTCTAATCCCTTTGAAGAAATGTCCTTTGACAGCGAAGAGTTGGATTTAGAATCGTTAGAGCAATCGGAACTTGATGCTGATTTTGAGTCCCTAGATAACTTTTTTGATACCGATTCAGTAACTCTTGATGATAGTGATAGTTCGGCAATCATTAGCCCAAGAAACTCAGAAGACTCTTCTATCCTTGAGATGCCTGGACTAACCGATGAACTTGAAGCAAATCAAGAAGAAACCCTTGAAGAACAGCTAGATGATAGCGAAACTTTAGCTGAACCCGTGTCTGACTTATCAGAACCTTTATTCAATGAAGATGCACTAGAGATTCCGCCAGTTGCTGCCGAAGATTTAGAAGCCCTTTTCATCGAAGAAACAGAGGAAAGCCAAGCACCATCCGAGTTTAATTTAGAATCGGATTGGTTAACCGAGGAATCGGATTCCTCAGAATGGGATTTAGAGACAAACGACTTTCAAACTGAACCAGACGAGACGAGTGATTTATTTGAGTCTTGGGAAAGTGAGGCAACAGCACCGGAAGCTGTAGAAGATTTAGAAGGCTTGGCAGATTTCTTCACAGAAGAAACTTCAGAACCCCAACCCTCATCCGAGTTAGATTTAGAAACCGATTGGGACTTCAACTCCCAACCCTCAACTGAACCAGACGAAACAAGTGATTTGTTCGAGTCTTGGGAAAGTGAGGCAACGGCACCGGAAGCTGTAGAAGATTTAGAAGATTTCTTCACAGAAGAAGCTTCAGAACCCCAACTCTCATCCGAGTTAGATTTAGAAACCGATTGGGACTTCAACTCCCAACCCTCAACTGAACCAGACGAAACAAGTGATTTGTTCGAGTCTTGGGAAAGTGAGGCAACGGCACCGGAAGCTGTAGAAGATTTAGAAGATTTCTTCACAGAAGAAGCTTCAGAACCCCAACTCTCATCCGAGTTAGATTTAGAAGCTGATTGGGACTTCGACTCCCAACCCTCAACTGAGCCAGACGAGACAAGTGATTTGTTCGAGTCTTGGGAAAGTGAGGCAACGGCACCGGAAGCTGTAGAAGATTTAGAAGATTTCTTCAGTAGTGAAGGAGTAACTGCTGAAGGTGATTTTTCTTTAGAAATTAACGAAGAAACTGACTGGGCTTTAGATATTGATTTGGAGAGTAGCGATGAGTTTGAAGATTTAGAGGCAATGCTGGCATCGGAAACTCCTACCTTGCCTGCTGAATTCGATAGCATTGATGAGTTTGAAGATTTAGAGGCAATGCTGGAGTTGGACACTCCTGGTGCACCTGTAGCTTTTGGAGCAGTAGATAATGATGCATTTGAGGATCTTGAAGCGCTCTTAAGCGAACAGATGCCTCCCAAAGCTGCAAATCAAGAGAAAAAGGCTGGTGTTCAAAATAAAGACACCTTGGATGAAGACTTAGAGAAACTGCTCGAGCAGGCAGATAAAACAATGCCTGGATCTCCAACGTCAAGTACCGACTCGCGTCAGACTCGCATCCTTCCGGCTCGGCGGATTAAGGTATTCGAGCAGACAATGCGGGTTCCCGTCAAACACTTGGATAGTCTCAGTAATTTGGTGGGAGAACTGGTGGTGAGCCGCAATAGCTTAGAACAAGATCAAGAACGCTTGCGGCAATTCCTGGATAATTTACAGCACCAAGTGTCTGCCTTGAGCGATGTTGGGGCGAGGATGCGAGATTTGTATGAGCGATCGCTCTTAGAAGCCTCTTTGTTAGCTAGTCGCCACAACTCTCCCCCTCCATTATTCAGTTCGGATAGTTCTTCTCACAGTAGTGATTCTGCTGGTGCAGAATACCATCCCTTGGAAATGGATCGCTTTACGGGGTTCCATTTGCTTTCCCAAGAGATGATCGAGCTCATCGTTCAAGTGCGGGAGTCGGCGTCTGACGTTGAGTTTTTGGTGGATGAAACTGATCAGGTTGCCCGGAATCTGCGGCAGGTAACGACTCAGTTGCAAGAAGGACTGACGCGATCGCGCATGGTGCCTTTTGCTCAGACGGCTGACCGCTTGCCCCGTGCCGTGCGCGAAATTTCTATGAAGCTAGGGAAAGAGGCAGAATTGCAAGTTGAGGGTCGGGAAACCTTGATTGATAAAATGATCCTCGAACACCTCTACGACCCAATGACCCACTTGGTCAACAATGCGATTACTCATGGCATTGAAACCCCAGAGGAGCGCCGAGCTGCTGGCAAGCCGCCAGTCGGTCAAGTGACTCTCCGGGCATTTCACCAAGGCAATCAGACCGTTATTTCCATCTCTGATGATGGGGCAGGTATCGATCCCGAACGAGTCAGAAGCAAGGCAGTTGAGAAAAAACTCATCTCTCGATCCGAGGCGAAAAACCTAACCCCTACGGATTTGTACGATTTTCTCTTCCACCCAGGTTTCAGTACCAAAGACCAAGCCGGTGAGTTTGCAGGTCGTGGCGTGGGCATGGACGTAGTTCGCACCAGTTTAAGTGAAATTCGCGGCGCTATCTATATTGATTCTGTCCTAGGCAAAGGCACAACCTTTACGATTCGTCTACCTTTAACCCTGAGCATTTGTAAAGCGCTCTGCTGCTTGAGCGATCGCTCTCGTATTGCCTTCCCAATGGATGGTGTGGAAGATATGATGCCCGATATCGGACGTGAACGGATTCAGACGAATTCAGACAATCAAACTTATATCCAATGGCGCGACAGTCTGCTGCTATTTCAACCCCTCTCTGATTTGCTGACGTACAACCGTCAACTCAATCGAGGCACTGTTTATGGTGGCAAGCGAGAAGACGATACGATCTCGATTGTTGTACTCCGGAGTGCCGGAAACTTCCTCGCCATCCAAGTCGATCAAATTATTGGTGAGCAAGAAATCGTGATCAAGCAACTAGAAGGTCCGCCACCCAAACCCGTGGGCATTGCTGGAGCAACTGTTTTGGGGGATGGTCGGATCATGTCTATTGCTGACGTTCTTGAACTCATTGACCTTGCAAGTGGACGACTTCGCAAAGATAGTATTACCATTTGGTCGAGGGAAGAACCCGACGGTGAAGTTCCCCAAGAGCCACCCGTGACTAAACACGAGCCGATGGTGCTCATTGTGGATGACTCGATTACAGTGCGAGAACTCCTCTCTATGACCTTCGCTAAAGCAGGTTATCGGGTTGAACAAGCCCGTGATGGTCAGGAAGCTTGGGAAAAACTCCGGTCAGGGCTCCCTTGCGATATTGTTTTCTGCGACATTGAAATGCCCAGAATGGATGGTTTGGAATTGCTGTCTCGCTTACAGAAAGATGAGGATCTCCGCAAGCTGCCAATCGCTATGCTCACCTCTCGCGGTGCCAAGCGCCATCGGCAAATGGCATCTCAGCTAGGAGCAAGCGGCTACTTTACCAAACCCTATCTGGAGGAAGTGCTACTTGATGCTGCTCAACGAATGATTCAAGGGGAAGTACTCTTTAGCAGCAGTGAGGCTTGATTTTGCCGGGGAGCTGGGGAGCTAAGGGAAACACATTCCCTGTTCGTTTCGTCCTCTTCTGAGTTCTCTCAAATTCCAGATACAACCTTTCAAGGTGGTGAGTATAGATAGTTCACGAGGCAAAAACCTAGAAGCGTTCATCCCTGTAACTTTAGTTACAGGGATGAACGCAATGGGCGACTTTAGTCGCCGTTTCCGTATACTGTGAATACAGGATATACTCAGTTGAAAGTTAGCTCTTGTACTGTCGCCGTGCCTAAAAAGTCCCCAACACCTTCATTTGTTTGCGAGATACCCCTCAAGATATCTCCAGCAAATGAAGGTATTTTGCTATCTAGGTTTGAAGCGGCGCGGCAGATGTACAACGCTTGCCTTGGCGAAGCCATGCGCCGAATTAGGCTCATTCGGCAATCCAGGGATTTCAATAAAGCTCGTTCTCTTAAGTCCAATAATCCGGAACGCAAAGTTCTGTTTAAACGGGCAAGAGAACGATACGACTTCTCCGAATACGCCCTGCATTCCTACAGCACCGGATTAAGACAATCCTGGCTCGGAAACCACATCGACTCCAACACTGCCCAGAAACTAGCAACTCGTGCCTACAAAGCAGCAGAGAAAGTGCTGTTTGGACAGGCAAAGAAAGTCAGGTTCAAGGGTGCAAACCAGATGGACTCTGTTGAGGGCAAGTCTAACAAGTCTGGTATTCGGTGGAAGGGAGAGACTGTTGAGTGGGGTGGATTAGAGCTACCTGCATTGATTGCTTCCAATGACCCAGTTATTCTGCATGGACTCCAATCGAAGGTCAAATATGTTCGACTAGTTCGTCGAAAAATCAACGGGTGCAATCGGTTCTACGCTCAGTTAGTCTGTCAGGGCAAGCCATTTATTAAGCCTAAGAACTACCTGGGGCATGGTGATGTTGGTATCGACATTGGACCAAGTACGATAGCCGTAGTATCTGATACCGATGTCAAGCTACAGCAGTTTGCCTCTGAACTAGAGTTTGATGCAGCACACATCGAATGGCTGCAAAGAAAGATGGATAGGTCACGTAGAGCGACCAATCCAGGTAACTACAACCCCAACGGTACGGTCAAGAAGGGTAAGAAAAAATGGAATAATTCCAAAACTTACCTCAAGACCCGTAACTCCAAAGCTAACAAAGAGCGGAAGTTAGCAGCCCACAGAAAGAGTCTTCATGGAGAGCTGGTAAACACCATTCTCCGTACTGGAGACACTATTAAATTTGAGAAGCTTTCCTATAAAGCATTTCAGAAATTATTTGGTAAGTCTGTCGGTAAGCGTGCGCCCTCCATGTTCATATCTCACCTGATAAGCAAGGCTGAAAGAGCTGGCTCGCAGGTGATAGAAATTCCGACGTACAGCACAAAGCTATCTCAGACTTGCCATTGCGGTCGGGTAAAAAAGAAAAATCTCTCGGAGCGCATCCACGATTGTGAGTGTGGAATAATCGCTCAGAGAGATTTGTATTCGGCGTTTTTAGCTAAACACATAGAACCCGACACCTTCGTTCTCCAGGTGAGCCAGTTACTAGTTGACTGGCAAAGTGTGGAGCTACGCTTGCAAGCGGCTTGGAGAACAGCAACGGAATGCAACCAACCTGCAACTCGAAGGATTCGTCCTTCCTCCTTTGGTCGTTGCCCAAAGGTAGAGCAGGTCGCTGCAAAAGTCTTAACTCAAGTGCCTAAGAGCCAGGATGTTGTAGGTGATACCCTGAGCATTTCGACAAGACTTCGGCGTGAGCGCGGTTCCTGAGCACTTCGACAAGCTCAGTGTTCCACTTGCCGAAGGGCAGTCGAACGCTCAGTGTTCCACCTGTCGAAGGGTGCAAGCCGAGAGCCTGGAAGAGGGTATGCCCATCCGCCCGTCGGGTTGGACTGTGGAAGTTAAGAACCTTCCGTTTTTAAACGCGAGAGTCTCAGGAATGTACTGCAAAGCAGAACCTAAGAGGTAGGATGAAGAGCGATTACTGGTTCCAGCACAAGCGGTTGACTGTAAAAAAACACGAGTCCCAGGGCTCCACTTCAGTGAAAAAGGATTTCCAAACTGACACACAAAAGAAGGATCGCCAGCAAACCCGATTAACTTTTGACCAGACATCGCCCTATGGCATTAAAACTCAAGTGTCACGTTTTACCCTTCACACGTTCTGGATAGCTTTGTGTCTTTGGGGAGTGGCTGGTTGGTGGGCATCCCCAGCTCAAGCCAAGGATTTAGAGCTGAAAGTGGGAGTCATGCAGCGCTTCGGCGATGAAGATACTGACCAACTTACCTTGGAAGCGATATCAGGCGATCGCTTGACTTTGCGGTTTTTGTCGGGGGATATGCAACCGCAAACCTTACAAACGGATAGCGTTGAAGTAGAGGTGGCAATGCAACCCCTATCAGCACCCTTCCTACAAGAGCGTTTGGTTCTTAGCGATCATGCTACCTTTGAAACCGCAGAAGATACTGCTAATCAGTGGAAAGAGAAGGGTATTGAGGTAGAGGTAGCCCAACCGGAACGCTGGCAGGTTTGGGCGAAACGAGATGTTTATCAAACGCCTTTGCTACGACGCTTACTGCTTTCAACGCTCCAATCTCAAGGGGATACAACCGCTCGCTTAGAAACCCAAGTGCTGCAAAAAGTGCCGCGAGTTTCGTTTGTTATCAACGGCTATCGTTACAATCGTCAGTGGCTAGAAATTTCGTCGGAAAAGAATCGGGTTCGGGTGAGTCAGGGTGAGAATGACAGAAATCCTCGCCTCTATGCTGGTAGCCTCCGAATTCAGCCCAACGCCTATGGCAACTATTCGCTAGTCAATCAGGTGCCTTTAGAAACCTATTTGCGGGGTGTTGTTCCTCATGAAATTGGAGCGGGAGCGCCCTATACTGCGGTGGAAGCTCAGACTATTATTGCCCGAACCTATGCCCTGCGAAACCTGCGTCGCTTTGCCGCTGACGACTACCAACTCTGTGCAGATACCCACTGCCAGGTTTATAAAGGATTAGGAGAGACATTCCCGACATCTGACCGAGCGATCGCGGCAACGAAAGGGTTGGTGCTAACTTACAATAATGAGCTGGTAGATGCTTTGTATTCTTCTACCTCTGGTGGCATCACTGCTCCTTTTGGTGACTCTTGGAACGGACCCGAGCGACCTTATTTAAAAGCTGTGGTAGACTCACCCAAGATCATCTGGGATTTAACGCAGAAACCTTTAGCTAATGAACAAAATTTCCGCGAATTCATTAATTTGAAGGATGGGTTCAATGAAAGTGGCAGGGATGTCTTCCGTTGGCGCAGAACAAGCACTCTAGAACAGATCACGGCTGATTTACGACGCTATCTGGAAAAAACAAAACATCCCCTCGCTGATTTCACCACCCTTGTGCAGATGCAGGTGGTGAAGCGATCGCCTGCTGGACGTGTTCTCAAACTTACCGTTCAAACTGATAAGGGTGTCATTGAACTCCATAAAAATGAAGTTCGCAGTGCCTTTGGTCCCCCCCGCAGCACTCTGTTTTATCTCGATCCGGTTTATGGTGCTTCCCAAATCTTAAAAGGTTATGCCTTTGTCGGGGGTGGCTTCGGACATGGTGTGGGTTTGAGTCAATATGGTGCTTATAACTTAGCGAATCTGGGTTGGTCGGGAGAGCAAATTCTCAAGTTTTACTATCCTGGAACTCAAATTCAACCCCTCAACGATTCGATTGTTTTTTGGGAAGATCCTTAGGAAATGATATAAGGAATAACTTATCCCCATTAAAGTTTTAGGGGTACGGTATGCCGATTGGTATCAACTTAACCCTAAAAACTTCTTCTTAATAAAGCCCTCACTAGGCGCTCATCTTCTGCCCCCCTTAGTCCCCCCAATTCTGGGGGGAAAAGAGAGAGGAGAGTCAGTTATTAGTACCCCTTCTCCCAAGTTTGGGAGAAGGAGTTAGGGGATGAGGGCTAATACCCCAGTAGCAACAAACATGAGTGCTTAAGTTGATACAGATGGGTATGCCTTACCCCTACAGGAACTAATCAATCAATCGGTTAGATAATGCCGACGATTTTAGTACAATTCTTCCTCTTGGTGAGTGGTAATGGTGCAATCAGATTTTGGATAAGCAACACAGGTCAGAACAAATCCAGCCTCAATTTGGTCGTCATCTAAGAAAGACTGGTCAGACTGGTCAATTTCACCACTAACTAATTTGCCAGCGCAGGTAGAACAAGCACCAGCACGGCAGGAATATGGTAAGTCAATACCTTGCTCTTCCGCAACATCGAGAATATATTCGTCGTCGGGACAATCAATTGTGGTATTCAGCCCTTCAGCTTCGTTCTTTAAGGTGACTTTGAAAGTTGCCATTATCTCTCCTCTGTAGTTGATTTCAAACGGCAGGATAAATTCTGCTAAAGCACCCTTGACGCACCTAAGCTTTCCTCTAAGCGGATTGGCTACGACGTGCGTGGTGTCTGCTTCATTTCTGATACTACGAGAAAAACCTAGAGTGGTTGAACAGGATTAGGAATGAAAGTGTTAATTGAATATTAAATTAGTTTTTCTTATATTGAATGAATGGGGTTAATGATGGAATATGGGCTATTGTGACTTGTTCTCAAGTGTAGGTTTAAAAAGGGTTTGAGGATTTTTTGTCCTTGTCAGTTACTCACTGCCACACCTCATCAATCAGTATTAATTATATTTATAGTTGAGATCAATGATTTGTTCTTAGACTTAGAACTCAGGAGAATCATTTTTAGTAGAGACGTTCCACGTAACGTCTCTACTTGTCAGAATCAATTATCCTGCCTCAATCAACCCAATTTTTGGCACGTTCGACCGCTTTCTGCCAGGTAGTAAAGTTTTGTTGGGCTGCTGTTGCTCCTGCTCCAGGCTCGAAGGTTCGGTCAATCGGAGTAGTTGCGACTAGCTTTTTGTAATCGCTCCAGAAGCCAACAGCTAAACCTGCACCAAATGCAGCTCCTTGAGCTGTTGCATCCAATACTGCCGGACGTTCTACCGGGATGCCGAGGACATCAGATTGGAACTGCATTAAGAAGTTATTCTGAGATGCGCCGCCATCAACTTTCAGCAGTTTGATGGGAGTGTCGCCATCTTTATTCATGGCATCAACAACTTCCCTCACTTGATAGGCGATGGACTCTAAGACCGCTCGCACCATATGCTCTCTCTGTACGCCCCCGGTAATGCCCAAGAATGCACCCCTAGCGCTCATATCCCAGTGGGGCGCTCCCAAACCGCTGAGGGCAGGAACAAAATAGATACCGTTAGTATCCTCAACCTGACGCGCTAAGGGTTCGGTTTCAGCCGCAGAACTAATCAGCTTCAGACCATCCCGCAGCCACTGAATGCAAGCACCCGTAGTAAACATAGCTCCTTCTAGGGCATATGCTACGTCTGTGCCACTGCCATTGGCGGCATTTGTCCAAGCAACGGTTGAGAGGAGTTGATTGTGCGATCGCGTCAGTTCTGTGCCAGTCTGGGAAATTAAGAAACAGCCGGTGCCGTAAGTACATTTGAGCATACCAGGGCGATCGCATCCGTGGGCGAAGAGTGCGGCTTGTTGATCGCCGAAGATAGCCGTAATCGGAATTTCCGCTCCTAGCAAGTTAGGCTCAGTCTTACCAAACATCCCCATACTCGGCTGAATTTGGGGCAATATCTGCGGGGGAATGCTGAATAAATCTAACAGGGTTCGATCCCATTCCTCCTTTGCCAGATTCATCAGCATGGTACGGCTAGCATTACTGTGATCGGTAGCGTGGACTTTTCCGCCTGTAAGATTCCAGAGTATCCAGGTATCAACGGTGCCAGCTAATACGTTATCGAAGTTAGTATCAGGTTTTTCGCTTCGTACCCAATTCAGCAGCCATTCTAATTTAGTTGCTGAGAAGTAAGCATCGAGGACTAATCCTGTCCGTTCTTGAATGTCAGCCGCATGACCTTGTTGGGTTAACTCACGACATCGGGACGCCGTGCGGCGATCTTGCCAAACGATCGCATTGTGCAAAGGTTTGCCTGTGGTTTTATCCCATAGCAAGCAGGTTTCGCGTTGTACGGTTAGACCAATTGCTGCTATTTCCGCTTCGGAAATACTATTATCTTTCAACACTTGCTGCATACAAGCGCGAGTATCTTGCCAAATTTCGTTGGGGTCGTGTTCTAACCAGCCCGGTTTGGGGTAGTGTTGAGTGAATTCTTTATAAACCTGACCTGCAATGGCACCTTGAGCGTCAAATAAAATGGCGCGGTTGCCTGTTGTACCAAGGTCAAGCGCTAGGACGTATTTCGCGTTAGTAGTCATAGCAATTTTATCTGCTTACAGCTAAACCCGCATTGGGGTTGAGTCCAGATTTACCAGGTTATGGGCTGCTTCGCTACTACCGTTAGTGTTTCTTTGCTTTACAGTGACCTACTCCCCTTTCAATGCGGCTCTGTGTTTAGGACTGTCTCACGAAATTCTCTAACGGCTTCAACCCTAGAAGTTTGGGCGATTAAGACACACTCGGACAGCAACTTGATGTCGAGTTCTGTTCATCCAAGAAGTTCACTGCGGCGAATGCCTTCATAGCCCTGGGCTCGCAGGTCAGCATTGTACCGCTTTCCGTTCTGGAATATTGCTTGAGAGTATTTTTTGTTACTCCGCTTAATTTTGCCACTACCATCATGGGATTCTAGATGGGGACTGCGCTCAACTATTTCGTTAAAAGCGGGCAGCGAGAATCGAACTCGCATCATCAGCTTGGAAGGCTGAGGTTTTACCACTAAACTATGCCCGCAGCATATCGTACTTAATACGCCACCCTACTAACAGTAGCACAATTTTGAGTTAAATAGGCAAGTCAAGCCCCATTCTTTTACAGTTATCAGGGAGTAATATTCAGTTCAAGGTTGTAAGCCTGCTCAACTGGTTGATTCCCCATATAAGTGGGTTCAAATCGCCACTCGGAAACAATCTGCTGTGCCAGTTGCTCTGCCTGCTCAGTACTGATGTTTCCAGATAAAACTTGAGTATAATCTGGCAGAGGTTCGGCTTGACCCGTCGTATCAATCAATACAACTACTTTTAAACGGATAGCCTGCTCAGGATTAAGTCCCAACTGCGTCAGATACTCCCTTGGAAATTCAGTTGTGTTCCCTGACTTCAGTGTTGCCGGTTGGTCAGGAATATCCCGACTGCCATCAGTGAGGCTCAATCCGCCTAGGGCGACACCAAAAGATCCGCTGTCATCAGAACTGGGTGAAGTTGGTTCTGGCGATCGCTCCGACGATGGGTTGGGGGAAGAGTTAGATTTTGGCGATCGCTCCGACGATGGGTTGGGGGAAGAGTTAGATTTTGGCGATCGCTCCGACGATGGGTTGGGGGAAGACTTCGTTGCAGGTGACTGTCTGCCTGTTTCCTGAAGTTGAGAACGAGTTGAAGATACAGTAGAGGTAGGGGACGGCTGAGGATTAATCGATTGGCTTGGGAAAGTTTGGGTGGTGCGATCGCTCGGTGCTGGTTGTCGGGGGGATGTCAACCCTGGAGAAAGCGCTCTGGCTTCGGGAGTAAAAGCAATCACATTGACGGGAATCAGAGTTTTGTTAGATCGCAATCCCTGGAAGCGTCCCATCAGCACTATACTCAGCACTAAAAATGCTAGTAGATGGATAAGACCAGAACCTAGGATCACAAAAGTCCACAGCGTGGGGGGATCGGAGTGATGCCGCTGGGGTATTTGGGAAGGAGCAGTTGGAGGTGTCATCAAAGTTCAGTCGAGGTGCCTTCTTTCATACTGCCAAAAAGTAAAGACATTGTAGGTAAAGTCTCTACCTCACACTCTCGCTATACTGCCAACAGGTGCAGAGGTGAATTATTTATTACACCCATGAAAGATCGTCGTCTATCCCCCACGATAAGAACAATCATTATTATCACTATTATCCTGCTGGGACTCATGCTGACTGGCTGGAGACTTTCAATACCCAATGCTGCGGCTGAATCGGGTTCAGTATACCAGCAGCGAATCGTCCACAGCGCCGATGGTATCGCCAAGTTTTACATGGGTCGAGAAATTGCTAAGGTGATGGGACACACGGAAGCGCTGTGGCTGGAGCGTCCCAGTCGAGCAACAGTAGAACAACCGCAGCAAGTGTTGGATGCCCTGGAGCTGAAACCGACGGATACTGTCGCAGATATTGGAGCAGGTACAGGTTATTTTAGCTTTCGCCTCAGTCCCTTGGTTCCGCAGGGAAAGGTGCTGGCGGTAGATATTCAGCCGGAGATGATTAATATCCTGGAGTTCCTGAAAAAGGAAAACGCTATAACTAATGTTGAACCCATTTTAGGTAGTGTGACTAACCCTAACCTGCCTGATGAGAGAGTGAACCTAGCGCTGATGGTGGATGCATACCACGAATTTGCATATCCCAGAGAGATGATGGAAGCTATTGTGCGATCGCTCAAACTGGGCGGACGAGTGGTGCTGGTTGAATACCGTCGGGAAAATCCGTTAATTCCCATTAAAGCACTTCACAAAATGAGTCAGAGACAGGCACGTAAAGAAATGAAGGCAGTGGGATTGCAATGGGTGGAAACAAAAGAGGTTTTACCCCAGCAGCATTTGATGATCTTTGAGAAACAGGCTCTCTGAGTTGCTTTTGCGATCGCTGATAAAAGGATTTTTGTGCCGTTAGAAATAATTCTTACTGAAGAATAAACCTGTTGCAACCATCATGGACAAACCCCCCCTCTGCCAATTCTACGAGAATGGCTGGGAGTGAAGGCTTAATTTTAGATAGAATGCTGTAAGTTTTTTTAATTGAGTGTGAGGTAGGAGAATCCCCTTGAATTACTTCCACGAGGCAAAAGCCCACTTCATTGCCAGTCACCAGCATCCCATCAACCAAGTTTTGCACCACATTACCAACCTACTGGCGATCGCAGCAGTAGTCCTGTTGTTCTACGACTGGCGGTTAACCCTTATCTGCTTAGTCCTGACTCAAGTCTTTGCCCTAGGGGGACACGCTTTCTTTGAGAAGAACGAACCCGCCTTTAGAAAATACCCCGGCATCACAATCCTAGCTTCCCTGTCGTGGTCTGTTGAAAACGGGTTTGGTCTGCGTCAAGTTTGGAGTCACCTGCGCCAGCAACAAAACGCTTAGTCATTTATCATGGGTCATTTGTCCTTGGTTTAAGACCTCCTCATTGACAACCGATGAGCGATGACCAACAATCTATTCAACTTAAGGAGTATTCATGTACAAAGGTTTACTGGTAATCGATGCTGATGCCCACAAGCTAGAAAATCCCCTAGTAATGCGGGATTATATAGAGCCAGAGTATCGCGATCGCATTGGTTTGGTGATTGACAGTCTTGGCGATCAACGGGCGAAAATCATTGACTTTAATCCCGAAACGGGGAGAAATGACTGCCTACGGATGTTTCCCCAACCCCAAGGTTTAGGTAAAGGTGGCTTTCGTAACCTGCATCCGGATACGACATTGGGTGCCATGTTCAATCGGGTGCGGATTGATCACATGGATCAAGAAGGCATTGATGTGCAAGTGATCTACGGCACATTGAATCTGATCTTTTCCAGCATTCTGGATAAGGATTTAGCGATCGCCCTATGCCGCGCCTACAATAACTACATGGCTGACGATTGTCGGGGCTACGATAACCGCCTCAAACCCATTGGTGTCATCGCTCTTCAGGATGTGGATGAGGCAGTCAAGGAAATGCATCGTTGCGTCAACGAACTGGGAATGATTGGCGTTGCAGTTGCCCCCAACCTGCCGATTCCTCATCCCAAAGCCCCGGACGCCTTCCCAGAAATTCGCACCTGTAAGGCAATCAGCCATCCTGATTTCCGCCCTATCTTACAAGCGGCAGTAGACCTCAATATTGGTTTAGGCATTCACGGTGGTCCTGGTTCCTTCATGGTAGGTGGTATTTCCGACCATATGGAAACCTTTGTCCTCACTCATATCTTTGTACAGCGGAACCAGCAACAGCTAGCCTTAGCGCGGATGGTTTTTGATGGGGCATTTGAGCAATTCCCCACCCTGCGCGTTGGCTTTTTAGAAGGGGGTTGCGGTTGGTTGCCAGACTTGGCGCACGCTTTTCACGAACATTGGGAAAAGCGCATCCGTGACTTTGACCCCAAAAATCCCTATCGCCCGTCCTTAATGGAATTTACCAAACTGATGATTCAGGAACGGGGGGGTAAAGACAATATCAACATCATCAGCAAGGCGAAAAATCTCTTCGATTTGTTGTGGAACGCCAAACACGACCCCACCAAGATTGATGATGCCAGCTTATACGAGCATTACGACCTTCGCCACCGCGACCCGATAGAGTATTTTGAACGGGGGCAAATCTTTACGTCCTTTGAATCGGATGACCCCGGTCCTTCCTATATGCACATTGCTATGGGGGAAGTGGGTAAGCGACTCGCTTGCTTCTCTGGAGACTACGGTCACTGGGATGGCGTCCTGCGGGGTTGTGTAAAGGATGCGGCGACAGTTGCCGATTACGACCAGGAACATCTGGCGCTGCTGTTGGGGGGTAATGCCCTGGCATTCTATGGCGATCGCTTGCGCCAATCCCTACCTACTAACCTTATGGTTAGTCGCGTCTAATCTGAGGGAATTTTTCTAATAACTGATAGGAGTCGTGTTTTTCTGAGAAACACGACTTCTGACAGATTCAGGACTCCGAGCTTTGAGCAGACTCCTCCCTCGGTTATTTCGTTTAACCGATAGACTTCTAAAGAGCGGTTATTGACTTGGTAAATGCCGTCTGTCATGGGAAGCTTAAAAAATCCCGTGATAATTTTATATTTTGGCAGACTTAGATTGCAGGAAGTAAAGTTTGCTGTTGATCCTATGATTTCGCCGAAGAAAGAATGGAAATGGATGATTAAATTACATTAGCTTTTGACGGCGCTACTGGGTACGAAAGCGATCGCCTCAGCAACAGCTTTATCGTAGACGATAGCGGCTATCACCTCTTTCCCATCTGAAAAACTCACGATTGCCAGCCAAAGCGTATACTAAGGGGGACTGAGAACTAAGGACAAAAGAGCAAGGGAAGGAAGAACCCTCCCACTCCCCAATCCCCATTCCCCAAACTGTCATGCGTGTTTTACTCCTCTATCCCCTCTTTCCCAAATCATTCTGGTCTTTTGACAAAGCCTTAGAACTAATAGGGCGCAAAGTTAGCCTCCCACCATTGGGCTTGATTACCGTCGCGGCCATCTTACCCCAGACTTGGGAGTTTCGTTTGGTAGACCGGAATGCTCAGTTTGAAATGGAAGCAGACTGGGACTGGGCAGATTTGGTGATTGTATCGGGGATGATTGTCCAAAAACCAGATCTGCTGCACCTGATCCGTGATGCCAAGCGGCGCCGTAAACCGATAGCGGTGGGGGGACCCTACGTCACCTCTGTTCCCGAGGCGGCACTAGAAGCTGGGGTAGACTTTTTGATTTTAGATGAGGGAGAGATTACCCTGCCCCTATTTGTCGAAGCGCTAGAACGGGGGGAAACTTCCGGAATATTCCGCGCCGACGGAGAAAAGCCAGATGTCACCAACACACCCATTCCCAGATATG
Source organism: Coleofasciculus sp. LEGE 07092 (assembly GCF_015207375.1). Lineage (GTDB taxonomy): Bacteria > Cyanobacteriota > Cyanobacteriia > Cyanobacteriales > Coleofasciculaceae > LEGE-07092. The sequence goes on from NZ_JADEWY010000019.1 coordinate 21,361, forward strand.
ACCTGCTAGACTTGAATGTCTACAGTGATATGTCGGTGCAGTTTTCGCGGGGTTGCCCGTTTCAGTGCGAATTTTGTGACATTATTGTCCTCTATGGGCGCAAACCGCGCACCAAAACCCCAGCTCAGTTACTGGCGGAGTTGCAAACCCTCTATGATTTGGGCTGGCGGCGATCAATTTTTATGGTCGATGACAATTTCATCGGCAACAAGCGCAATGTCAAGCTCTTGCTACGTGAACTGGGTGTTTGGATGGCAGAACACAAATACCCGTTTTACTTTGTTACTGAAGCCTCAATAGACTTGGCACAAGATGACGAACTGCTAGATTTGATGGTTGCAGCCAACTTCCGCTCGGTATTTATAGGGATTGAGACACCCGATACTGATAGCTTGGCTCTAACTCAGAAATTCCAGAATACCCGCAACTCTTTGGTAGAGTCTGTCCAGAAAATAAATCAGATCGGTCTGCGTGTTATGGCTGGTTTTATTATTGGCTTCGATGATGAAAAGCCAGGAGCTGGTCAACGCATTATTGACTTTGTAGAAGCAACCGCCATTCCTCAAGCCATGTTTGGGATGTTAGCAGCTCTGCCCAATACAGCCCTATGGCATCGACTCAAGAAAGAAGGTCGTCTGATAGAGGGAAAAGAAGAGACGGAGGGCAATCAGCAGATGGCGCTGATTAACTTTGTGCCTACCCGCCCTATCGAAGATATTGCCCGTGAGTATGTGAGCTGCTTTTGGGAACTGTATGAACCGAGGCGTTATCTATCCCGAGTTTTTCGGCACTTTATAACAATGAAACCATTTGCCCACAAAACACCGTTTCGGATGCTAGAACTGATCGAGGTGCGAGCGATACTGATTATTTTTTGGCGACAGGGATTTAAACGCAGTACACGCTTCCAATTCTGGCGTCAGCTATTCTCAATTCTGCGCCACAATCGTGCTGTATTGGTCAATTACTTAACTATTTGCGCCCTGAGCGAGCATTTCTTGGAGTACCGTCAAATTGTGCGAGATAATATTGAAGCGCAAGTGGCTGAGTATTTGGCAAATAAACCTAACCTTTCAACCGAAGCTCGACCACCAGAATTGGTAACTCAAAGTTCTATCTAGGTCGTGCGGTATCTTGGAGTCAGTCTTCAAAGTCCCTCTCCCAATGGGAGAGGGATTTAGGGTGAGGGCTGAAAAAAGTAACATAATCTCCATGAAACCCAAATTCCGCAGGTTGCCAAATTGACAAGTTTTAACCAGCAATTTCCGCCACTACAATTGATCCTCCTGTTCCGAAGGAGATTTAACTGACTCGGAAGAGCTGATTTGTTTATTTTTGATCTCTTGTCCCTTATCAAGTGTCGGTAAGGTAATCTTGACTGTAGTTCCCTGACCCTCTCCCTCACTGAACAGGGTAATCGTACCTCCCATCATTTCTATTAAATTTCGGGAAATAGCAAGTCCAAGACCCGTACCGCCGTACTTGCGAGTCGTTGAACCGTCAACCATTACGAAAGGACGAAAGAGTTTGGACTGTTGAGCTGGATCGATACCAATACCTGTATCCTTAACAGTCACAACGACCTGGGAGGAGAAAGATGTTTTAGCCAATGTGGAGTTCGCTTTTTGCTGTGGCTCTTTACCGTTTACTTGGAATTCCTTGATTTTCAAAACTGCTTTATCAGTATCGACATCTTGATATTCCTGCTCGGTTACTTTCTCAATCCGCGTACTAATCGTAATGCTGCCGGAGTCAGTAAACTTAGCCGCATTACCAACTACATTTAGCAGTACCTGTTTGAATTTAGCGGGATCGGCACGAACTGGAATGCTCTCGTCTAAGTTACTGATATTAAACTCGATACCTTTGTTTTGAATGGGAACCGCCTGTAAATTAATCACTTCATCCATTAACTCACGCAAGTTAACGGATTCCATTTCTACTGAAAGCTTACCCGCTTCAATCTTGGCAAGATCCAAAATGTCATTGATAATCCCTAACAGGTGAATGGCAGCATCATCGGCTCGCTGTAAAAAATCTAGTTCTTCTTCACGATCATCACAGAAGCCGTCTCTGACGAGTCGCAAACAGCCAATGATACCGTTGAGAGGAGTTCTCAATTCGTGGGAGGTACTGGCGAGAAACTCATTCTTGAGTTGGTTCGCGGCTTGAGCTTCCTTCCAGGCAGCTTCGAGTTCTTCTGCCCAGTGCTTCAGGTGTTCGATCATCCGATCAAGAGCTTCAGCCAATTGATTGATTTCTCGAATTTTAAAATTATGGGGAATTCGGTCTATAGAATGTAGCTCAGATTCATTGAGGGCATAGTCTCTGAGTTTTTCTAAGGGGCGTGACAGTTCCCAAGACACGTAAACCGTGGCTAAAAAGCAAGCGGCAAGCAAGCCGCAGGTTAAGATGATGAGTACTTGACGAATTTCTCCTAGACCTGCTAAGGCACCCTTATCTAGGGGAGTAACAGCTAAAATTACCCATTTTTGGTTGGTTTGGTCACTAATGGGACTCTTGATTGAGCCGTAGCCAGCCAGCAATTCCACACCATTTTTTTCTAAGGCAAGATGCTGGAAATACTCCTGTCCGGCGATCGCATTGTCCACGATACTCTCAAGCCTTTTCCCATCGGGTTCCTGCTTGATATTGCGTCCTACTCGCTCGAGCTGAGGATAAGCTAAAATAGTGCCGTCTTCGTGAATCACCACGGGATAGCCAGTTAGGGAGCCAGGTTCAACTTGCTTCGGCTGTTGCAAGAGAGTTGACTGAATGTTCAAAGCATATCGGAGTTGACCCGCCCAGTTATAAACCGGGGCACTGAATAATAAATGAAGTTGACCGATAGAGTTGGTTTGAGTCTCCTTACCTGTTATCGTTTTTTCAGGCGGGACTACGGTCACGTAGATTTGCGAAGGATCTGAGAACAAGCGACCCGGTTGGTGATTCCATAGAGACGTTGCCGCCTTACTAAAGAGCAACTGATTTCCACAGGTACTGGCAGCAATTTCTTGAGTTTGGATCTCAACCAACTGTACACAATCGATCTGGGTTGGTAATTGTTCAGCGAGTTGGTCAACAAATCCTTGATAGGCTTTTGATGACTGCGATTGCAACACCACGGCTTCACTAGCGGTTACTAGGTTAGCTTGTAGAGCCACAATAGATTGCTGAATGCTTTCCCCTTTTCTGATAGCACTTTCGGTGAGATTTTGACGAGCTGTTTCCAACAGGGTTGAGCGTGCTTTCCTGTAGGTCACGTAAACCCCCGTTAGTAATACTGGCACACTTAACAGCAACAGGCGCGATAGCAGAATACGACGAAAGGAGGATTGACCTGACTTAGCCATAGGATTTCTGATGGTGATGGAAGGTAAAAACCCAATAGCAGAGTGTGAATGCACTAGAGCAACAATCTACTCTTAACTTGGCAGCTAAAAGTAGAATATAGCGGTTTTCGCTTGCGTGAGGTACATTTTTAGGGATGAAACCCTTACTGGGCAAGCATTGGTTGTACCTCATACATTTGAGAAAGGCTATAGCTTTTGCCGATAATAAATAAAGGACTCGAATATCCAACCTCACGCCTTATCTTCCTTACCTCTATTTTCAAGCTGTTTTGGTTTTATTTGACCATTCTGACAAACCGAAAAGGTTACTCGCATTCCCAGCCTCCACTGAACTTGTTTTTATCCTAAAACAGTTCAAAATTACCTGAATACTGTTTAAAATTCTATCTTTTGAAACATTAGCTAACTCTTAGCCCAGCATCCCTATTGTTGTAAAAGTAACTTTTTATGAATCTACTCACTCAATCATCATGCTCGAAAATTATGCCATCAATCGACCCCATATGACAGTGATTCTTGCCATGAGTGCAGATGGCAAAATTGCAGATGTAACCCGCTCCCCAGCTCGATTTTCATCCCCTACCGACCGGGCGCATTTGGAAAAACAAGTAGCTTTAGCCGATGGCGTCTTGTTCGGCGCAGGCACTCTCCGCGCCTATGGCACCACCTTGGGCGTCTCAAACCCTCAATTACTGAAACTACGCCAGCAGCGAGGTGTTCCCACCCAACCTGTACAAATTGTTTGCTCTCGCTTGGCTCAACTTGACCCGAAATGGCGCTTTTTTCGTCAGCAGGTGCCTCGGTGGTTATTGACCACAAGGGCTGGTGCCGAAGGATGGCGGCATTCTTCCGCATCGGCAGATGGCGGTTTCGATCAAATTTTGGTAGCGGGAACTTCAGGAGGTGGGATTGACTGGGAGCAGGCTTGTCAGCAGCTAACCGGGCTGGGAATCCGACGCCTAGCTGTCTTGGGTGGTGGCGAATTGGTGGCATCCCTACTTGCAGCAAATTTGATTGATGAATTCTGGTTGACCGTTTGTCCCTTAATTCTAGGCGGTTCAACAGCGCCAACACCAGTAGAGGGTGAAGGCTTTCTTGGGGAACTGGCAAAACCCCTGGAACTGGTAGAGATTGAGAATATTGGACAGGAAATATTTCTTCACTATCGACGGCAAGCCTATTTCCTTGGGTGTAGGAAATAAGGTCTGGGGTGTGGGAAAGTGGGGAAAATGAAGTTGACATATCCCTCGGTTAAAACACGAGGGATTCTAACGGGACTTAAACGAAAAACAAGAGATAACAAGGGTATAATGCTATTACATTTATTTTATGGCACACCTTAACGGGAGGATTAAGGCGAAGGTGGGCGAATAAACCTTTAAACACTTTTGCCGATGCTTTATAGGCATTTCGTACAGCAATGTCAAGTCATTTTGTGGCTTGTTTGAATGAGAACAGGGACGTATTTATTGCTTATAAAGCCAGTTTAGGCTTTATTTGGGCTTGATATTTGTTTAAGTCCCGCTAGGGCGATAGACAGTGCGGTGATGCATTGAGGATATCAGCGTTCGGGGCAGCAAACAACTATGAAAAAAATCAAATACATCCTATTAAGCTTATTGGGAATAGCAGCTTTGCTGGCAATCTGGAGCTTAATTGAGCCTTACATCATCGATAAAGAAGAAGAAGTTGCTGTCATTCCCAATCTTCCTGCTGCTTGGGAAGGTAAACGAGTGGGACTTATCGCAGATTTGCAAGTGGGGATGCGGCTACATAACACCAACACCATCAGTCGCATCGTCGAGGAACTCATTGAGGAACGCCCTGCCTTAGTACTAATTAGCGGCGACTTTATCTATCATGCCCTACAAGACGAAGACCGAGAAGTTGCTCATGTAGTCGAATTAGTTCGTCCCTTACCAGACGCGGATATCCCTACCTATGCGGTACTAGGCAACCATGATTATGGAATGAGAAGCACGAACATTTCACCAAAAGAGAAATTAGCGGCTCGATTGGAAACAGCTTTAGAAGAAGTAGGAATAGAAGTTCTCAGAAACGAAGCTGTAAAACTGGCGCTACCGGGAAATTCAGCTCAAAATGTCAGTAATTCTGAATCACTTTACCTGGTTGGTATTGATTCCTATTTAGCCCAAAAAGATAAACCGACAGTGGCTCTGGCAGATGTTCCCAATGCTAACCCTAGAATCGTGATGATGCACAATCCCAAATCCTTTCTGGCTTTGCCCCCCCAAACTGCACCGGTAGCCGTCGCGGGACATACCCATGGCGGACAAATTCGCATTCCCTTCACACCAAATTGGTCTTGGTTAGAAGATGCACGAGATTGGGAACACGTTGACGGCTGGAGTGAAGACTATGGAGCTGAAGGCAATCGCTTATATATCAATCGGGGGATTGGGTTTAGCCGTTTACCAATACGCTTCAACTGTCCTCCAGAACTTACATTGTTTACACTTCAAGCTGAGTATTGACATATCACTCGGTTAAAACACGAGGGATTCTAAACTGATATTTAGCTGTGTCGCTACTTTACGGAGGATATTGGCGGCAGCGTTCGCATCCGCGTTGACGAGCCATCCTTGTTGAGTGCGATAAAGCCCTCGCTTTACTCGCCTGCCAGAAGCCACCCACCCTAGGGGTTTTTCACCATGCTTAGGTAGGCTGTCACCATCTAAGAATGAAGCTTTTGAGGTATTTGCTTCTTCTGTGACGGTGACAACGATTAACGATGAATCGAGCTGCCTTGTTAACGGCCTCTCGATTCTGGTTGTTACGCTTGCGTTGAATCCTGTCTAAATTCAAGTCCCAGTAGAATTCGGATTTGCCTTGCTTATATTTGGCGACTAGACGAGAGTAACCTTGATTCATTGATCGCAATCGTCTGCCATATAGAATCAAGCTTTTGCCCTGAGTGGAAACACCTGTCAACCAGTTATTGCCACCGTGGTCAAAGCCCCAAGCTTGGGAATAGTCAAGGTTAGGGTTATCGATAATTGCTTGTTTCCCATCGTCGATCACCCAATCAATCCATAATTGTCCCAAATAAGGACGAACTGTAACTTCCTTGATCCAATCAGAATCGATGAAGTTAGGAGGAGTTAAGCAGACTTCAGTGATTAGTTCTGGCTTAGTCTCTCGACTAATTGAAGGCTTTAAGCTGCCATTACTATAAGTTAGCGCTTGACGCGGAAACGTAATGGCATCACCTCCTAGTCGTCCATTATAGTTGATATGACACTACCTATTAATAAGGTTTTATGGCTAAACTGTCAGCATAAGATTACGAGCATCGTCGAACAGAAAGCTCCGTATCTTCAATCAACTAAGAAAATAATTTCGTGATCTCAAAAAACTTCCAACGCTCTGGAGTCCCAGCTATTTCGTTGCAACAACGGGCAAGGTTAGCACTGAAGTCGTTAAACGCTATATCCAGGAGCAACGCAATAAGTAAAAGGGATACACAGGTTAAAACCTGCTGTGTCCCTTTCATCCCTCGGTTTCTAACCAAGGGTTCTCAGCTTCTAAGTTCTTTTGATAGATTAACCTATATTAAAGTTTTTGTTTTTACCATTGAAGTAGGAACTGACGTTGATCAATCGAATCCGTTCCTACCTGACTGATGACCCAGTATCTTAACCAATTTTTACGCTGGATTTTCCCAATGGTTCAACAACCGCAGCTCGACTACTCCGTTACCTGGGTCAACCGGATGGCTGATATTCCTCAAGCCCCTTGGGACGCCCTTGCCCAGCCTTTGAAAACGCCGTTTCTGGAATGGGACTGGTTGAATAATCTGGAAACATCGGGCAGTGCAACGGCTAAAACAGGATGGTTGTCCAGTCACCTGACTGTCTGGCGAGATCGACAGCTTATTGCGGCAGCTCCCTTATATGTTAAAAGTCACAGTTACGGAGAGTTTGTCTTCGATCACCAGTGGGCGGATTTGTCCCATCGCTTGGGCATCCGGTACTACCCAAAACTTGTGGGAATGACACCGTTTACACCAGCAGTCGGTTATCGGTTTTTAATAGCACCGGGAGAAGATGAAGAGGAACTGACAGAGTTAATGATTGCTGCCATTGACCATTTTTGCGATCGCCACCGCATCAGTGGCTGTCATTTCCTCTTCGCTGACCCTGAATGGCGCTTACTCATGGAACGCCACGGCTTTACAAGCTGGCTGCACCACAGCTACATTTGGCAAAATAAAGGCTTCCGCACCTTTGAAGACTACCTCAGCGTCTTCAATGCTAATCAGCGCCGCAATATTAAACGGGAGCGCAAAGCTGTTACGCAAGCCGGTTTACGCATGGAAACCCTGACAGGGGATGAGATTCCTAAATCCTTGTTTCCGCTGATTTACAATTTCTACAGCAGCACCTGCGATAAATTTTTCTGGGGTAGCAAGTACCTGACTCGTAAGTTTTTTGAGCAATTGTATCCTAACTATCGCGATCGCGTTATATTAGTTGCTGCCTATCGGCAGGGGGACGATCAGCATCCTGTGGGACTGTCCTTTTGCTTGTATAAAGGCAACCAGCTTTACGGACGATATTGGGGATGTTTTGAGGAGTATGATTGTCTTCACTTTGACGCCTGCTACTATACGCCAATTGAGTGGGCGATCGAGCGAGGAATCCAGATGTTTGATCCGGGTGCGGGTGGGCGTCACAAGAAACGTCGCGGCTTTCCAGCAACCCCCAACCACAGCTTGCACCGATTTTACAATGGGCGGCTCACCCAAATTTTGCGTCACTATATAGCTGAAGTAAATGCCATGGAACAGGAGGAAATTGACGCCATTAATCAAGATTTGCCCTTTACTAAGCGCGAGATTGAATTTCTACTCTAGGAATCGATTTATAGTATAAAGTTTGTAGTCTGGCGATTTTTGTGCGTTACTTAATGGAGTAAGGGGCGAGGTGATGGAGGGCAGCAGCCCCCTTGCCTCAAACCAGGGCAAAGCATTGGACTTAATTTTCCGGTACAGACGGTCTTGGAAATGTTGTATCTGCCTTAAGTTGCTGCTTAACGACCGATATCTTTAAGTGGTAGGTTTACATTGCCCTTACTTTTCCGCATTGTGGATTTGTGACCCTCTGGATAAAGAGCCATGAGTGAAGCTGACACCCCAAATAACCAGCCCCTTCCTGAACCCACTGCACCCACAGATAGTAGTGGGGCTGATTTGTCGGATGTAATAGAGAGTACAAACGAGCCAAAACTGGTTCATCTTTTCGAGGGATCTGAGGGCAACGATATCAGTCAGCAGGAGCCAGACCCAACTCCTGACCAGGACTATGCCACAATTGTAGAGGTAGAGGACGATACTACTGAGACCTTCGATGATGGTGGTCAAGAGCGCAGTAAGGATGCCGATTGGTTTGCCTTAGCACAAAAAATGCGTCAGCGCAACCGCCGATTACTCGACCAAGTGACTCAGTTAAAGCAGGCACTTAATGAGAAGCAAGAGGCATTAAATGTAGAGTTAGTGCGATCGCAAGACCAGGAACTCTTGGTTGTCCGACAGAATGAGGAAATAAATACACTCCAAACCCAATTAACCCGCCTGTTCCATACCCTGGAATCCTCTCATCAAGCTGCCCAGCGCCAACAAATTCTGATTGAAACCCTATCAGAGCAACTTCAAAGCTCTCAAGAACGGGTTGCCCAACTTGAGCGAGAATGCGCTCTTACTCAGCAGCGTTACAACGAGCAGTCTCACCAGCTTCTACAAGCAGCCAATACTTGTCGGGAACTTAAAACCCGTCTAAACAGGCAGCAACAGCAAACTTTGCAATTCAAGGTTGCCCTGGAAAAATGTCTGGAAATGCCCCCTAACAAAGCAACAGAGGAACAAAGCCTCCGTCAAAGTCGGGACGTGACGACTCCATCCGTTGTCCCCAAAGCTCAACCCATCCAACCTTGGTCAGCTCAACCGGATTTGCTCGAAGACCCATCCGAAACCAATACCCTTTGGAATCGCTCCATACAGCTAGAACTTCTCTCAAACTCATCTTCGGAAGTAACAAAACCAACAACCGATTGGCTCTCAAGGACAGATACCTCTGAACCCCACAAAACAACCTTCGCGGCTTCTCAAGATAGTACAGCCGCAGAACTAGAAGTCGAAGAACAGCTTCTTGCCGAAATGACCTCTCTAGCGGAGGCATCTGGTTTGTCAGAGTTAGTCTCCGATTTAGTCCAAGAGCAAGGGAATTTAACACCAACCCTAAGACCTAACTCTACAAACGAGCCATCCGCTTCTAGAGATGCCGAGGAGATACCCTCACCAGACTATCCTGAAGCAGTTGCAGGAGACACTGCTAATCATGAGCTAGACGAGTCTGATGAAGTGATTCTGCCCCAATCCAACTGGCCCTCACCCGTCCTCTACCCGCTGCGACGTCCTAAGAAAATCAAGTCTTTAGCAGCGATTGAGTTACCTCATTTTCCACGGTATTAACGATCTCGAACGAAATACCTGCTGTTGTGAACTCATAAACTCCCTGTGGGGGGTGATTGCATCCTTCATCTTAAGAGTCAAAGGCTTTTCCCTGAGTTGAGTTGGCGATTAGCTCACCACTCTTGATACTGAACCCTTCGCGCCTCACCTTTTCAGGACGCCCCATTCCCGTAGTAAGGGCGTAATGTTGAGCCAACAACCGTAGCCAGAAAGCGGCATAATGCTCTTCAATCCAAGGCTGTAAACGACGGATGAGAGACGGAAACCAACCTCTCAGCAACCCACTTACTAAAGATTGGCGTGAAAAACTTAAGTAACTGCCTACCCAACGCCATAAATCTCTAACCCCCGCCATTTCCCAAATCCAGAGGATCAGAGCAGGATTGCGTCTAGCTGCTTTCAGGGCTAATCGATTGAAGGTGAGCCAGTCAAAACGGTCTTTAATAAAGTTGTCTGCCACCTCTAGGGGTTCATCTGCCAACAATCCGAAGAAAGTATTGAGCATGGCATTAATTCGTTGGGGTGGCAGGTGAGAGCCTGTCGGCACCATCATGCCTTTAGAAAAAAGCCAGGTGACAGAAATATTGCTTTGATAGGCGCGAATTTGGTTTAAATCCTTAGCACCTAGAAGATTGTGTCGCAGAGCGGTGTCTAAAAGGTCGGTTAAGCGATAGAGATTGCGAACTAAGGAGCCAAAGCCTGTGAAGACAAGGGGAGACTGGAGCGACGCGGCATCGCCAATGGTAATCAGGCGGTCAAATGCCACCGTGCGATCGCCACTTCCTACCGTAAAATGCCCTGGAATATACCCAAATGTCGGCTTCTTCCAGACCAGTTTTTCCATATCGCAGCGGCGATACTCCGGCAAAATTGTAAAAAAGTCTTCATACATTTCTAATAAGGAACCGGGATTCTGAGAATTTACCTGATGGTAGTGAAACAAATAAATCGTCAGTTCCGCTCCTGCACCTGGGAATAGCTCCCAAATGAGCTGCCGTCCTCGTGAGATATCACCGTGACTGTAGAGAACATCCCCATAATTAGAATCCCACACCCCTGGCTCAAACCCACTGGCAATCACAGCACCCACTGTCGGACAAACGCTATCGAAGGCTCTTCCACCATTAAGTTGCCAAGCAATGGGAGAAGCAGTTCCCATGGCATCCACCAACAATTGCCCCGTTGCTTGTTTATTTGATCGAGTTGGTAGGTGTTGCAGGCTGACGATAACTTGCTCGGGTGTGATATCTGCTCGGATAAATTCTGTCTCATCCCAGATTTCTCCCCCAGCCTGTCTGAGCTTTTCGCCACACATTTGTAACAATTTCTCAGAATCCAACGCCACGTTCAGCACCTTGGGCGTGTGTAAGACAGGGGCTTTTAGATAGGAGGGATTGTTACCGTCAAAGAATTTATTGAAGCCATCGATATATTCCTTAGCAATAATGCTTTCAAACTCCGTCGGTGTAAATAAACCCAAGTCAATCAGGCTTTGGAACTCATCCCGCGAAATATTCCATTCCCGGTTCATCCGCCCAAAGGGTAATCGTTCTACCAGAAGTACTTTGTAGCCTCGCTGCGCCATAACTGCCGCGTGGATGACACCCAAGGCACCACCGATATAGATAATGTCATAAGTCGGCATTGGTGTCCTAGTCCCCAATCCCTCAAACACCACCTGCTTGGGCTGCTGGGGATTGCGAACGCCCTCTCGCCACCGTTGCTCCCACCAGTAGACGCGGTTCAAATCGTATTCCCCGTTCGGCATTTTTTGAAAGAAGCGCACGGTTTGGGGATAATAAGGAGCCAGCGCCTCGAAGATGGATTGCTCAGATAAATCGATAATGGGAGGCTTTGGATAGTGATAAGGAAACTGACGGCGCAAATCCCTTGTCAGAGCTTGGAGCAGTTCTCCTTCCCCGGGAATAGCAGATTCACCCCAGCGAAAGGCTTTGAGGTAGGTGGTTCGCTGCACTGACCAAATAAAAATGGAGATTTCCGGAATTGGGGCGGCAGCCGATGTAGTGGCATTTCTGGAAAGAGTAGGTATGAGTTGCACTCGGATACCGTCAGGGGTAATAATTTTCTTCCCTAGCTCACAGTGCCATTCCTGTTGCAACCAAGTACAGACGGCGGCTGTATCGGGAGTAGGTAGTTCTACATAGATAAGTTCGTTCATCGGTGTGAGTTCATCGGTGTGATCTGAGCAGCATAAAGATTATGAAGGAAGACGGAGGTGCCTGGAGAGGAAAATACGCTACACTTCCGAATACTGAATTTGTTTAATATTAGTAAAAAAAGTTTACAGTCTTCTCATTTTTGTTAAAGTTAGGGTGCCATTGTTAACTTGCCATGAATTATCCCATCCCAGTTAGCCCTCAAGAAGTTGTGGCTCTACGTCAAGAACCCGTTGATGAAGAATTGGTAGCAGCGGCAATTGCTGGTGTCATTCAAATCGCTCGCGATCAAGGACAATCCCTCGACGATCTAACAGCCGAAGTCCTGGCCGAAGATACGTTGTTAGATCAGGTGCAACGACGCTGGCTCAGTGACATTGTTGCTCATGCCTGGGAAAGCCTGCCATCAGTTTAGGCATTGGCAGTCAGGGTGGAGGTGTTGGGAAGCGGGGGAGCAGAGGAGCAGAAGGGCTGGGGAGTAGAGGATAAATTGACTTGTTTTTCATCTCCCCCATCTTCCTTTAGTCCCAAAATTATGCGGAACCCTGTCAACAATCTCCTCGTCACGCGGTAATATCCGAGAGAACAGGCATTCATAAGCCTTTAACACCTATACGCTAGTGCTAAAGAAAGGGATAAAATTTATTGGAGCTTTTAGCTGGGTAGGAGCAACTGCCACAGCGATAGTGGTTAGCGGACTAATTACCATCACTTCTGCTAAAGCCCAGTCAAAGCAACCTCAGCCCATCTTTGAAAATGTCAGAATCGGCTCAAACTTTGCCCCTGATCCCTTAGTCATTCGGGGTATCAGTGGGGGTTCAGTACCCGCAAGAAGCGTTGCCGGTCGTGGGGAAACACCAACGGGTGCTTGTATGGGTTATGTAGACGAACAGCCTGACCATACGATGGAGTTGACGAATTTTTTCAACTATCTCAGTTTACAAGTCCAAAGCCCAGAGGACACAACCCTGGTGGTTAGGGGTCCTGGGGGTAGCTGGTGCAATGATGATGCTCAAGGGAAGAATCCTGGTATCGCAGGTCAGTGGCAACCGGGTACTTACCGAGTTTGGATAGGGTCTTACGAGAAAGACCAATACCACCCCTATGTGATCCGCATGAGTGAAGTTCAGCTACTCAATCCTGGTCCTTCTCGGCGTTGACACTCTGTCTTCTGAGGGTTGAGAAATTTTGATGTTTAGGGTTTAGATTTATTCCCTTGTTCTTGCTTTCCCTCTTCCGTCTGATGCGGTAGCATGAGTCACTATGACGCCTGCAATGCACCCGTGGGGTCAGTGTAGGAGGATGTTACTCACGGAAGCTTCTTCAAGACATTACAACGACTAATGGTTCAACTTCCCAAGACTTTAGACGATGCGATCGCTCAAGCCAAAGACGCGACTCAAGCTGCCCTCAATGACGGTAACAGCCGGGTACAAGTCGAGTTGGTTTTTCCTGAAATTGCCTTGCAAGCCCAGTCGATCGCTTGGCAATTTATCCCTATCTTTACAAAATACGGATCGGGATTAAAAGTTCTCTTTCCCGATGCGGGTGCCGCTGCCCTCGCTCGTCGTGACTGGGGAGAGATACCGTTTAAAGTCAGCGACATTGGCACTAGTCGCTCCCCCATAGAACTCAAGGTTCAGCCAGAGGATGAGGCGTTTTTGATCGTTTCTCCTTCAGCAGTAGAAGTAAACCAAGTCGAAAAGCTTTGCAATCTGGCAGGCGATCGCCCCTGCGTGTTGCTCAACCCCCAGCTAGAAGACCTCAAAGTTGTGGGTATTGGTTACGCAGCACGTCAGCTACGCGAACGATTTCTCAATACGATTGAGTCCAGTTACTATCTCCAACCCCTTGATAATGCTGCCCTAGTACGCTCCTATCCAGGTCTTTGGCAGATTTGGCTAGAAACCGAAAACAACTATCAACTTCTTGCAGAGGAACCGCAAAAACCTGTAGGAGATGCGATTGAGCAAATCCTTGCCCGAGGGACTGGCACCAGCGATACCGACGAACCAACACCAGCCCCTGCCAAAAAACCAGGATTATTGACTAATCTCCAGCGTTTCTTAAACGCTCTGAGTCGCTAATACGATCGCTATTTCTTTTCGCCGTCTATGCTCTGGTAGACGGATGGCTACAATAGTTCGATTTGAGAGGGAAAATTTTAGCGATCGCTTCCTGGCTGCTATTTCTGAAACTGAGATTTCAGCCATTCATACCAACTCTCCAACCCGACTTCCGTTGTCGCTGAAACCTGCAAGATTTCCATCTGAGGATTAACTGTCTTGGCGTAGTCTAGGCAGCGTTCTACATCAAACTGCACGTAAGGCAGTAGGTCAATCTTAGTCAGAATCATAACCTGACTGGCACGGAACATATGGGGATATTTAATTGGCTTATCTTCTCCTTCTGTAACCGATAGAATCGCCACTTTTGCATACTCACCCAAGTCAAATAAAGCCGGACAAACAAGATTGCCTACATTCTCAATCATTACCACCGAATTGAGGGGTGGGTTGAGTTGGGTGTAACCCCTCTCCACCATTGCTGCATCCAGGTGACAACCAGTACCCGTGTTGATTTGCACTACCTGGCAACCCGTTTCCTGAATTTTCCGGGCATCATTGGCGGTTTCTTGATCCCCTTCAATCACGTTAATCGGCAATTGGTCTTTTAAATCTTGGATAGTACGAGTTAGGAGAGTCGTTTTACCTGCGCCGGGAGAACTGACTAGATTCAGTGCTAGGATATTACGACCTTTAAACCAGCCACGGTTTTGGGCAGCGAGGAGGTTATTTTTTGCTAGGATATCCTGTTCTAAGGAGATAGTTGTGCCGTGGACTTGGGCATGAATTTGGGATGCTTCGCCGTTAGGAGTGTGGTGAGAGTGAGAATGGGTGATAACAGTCCCATCTAGTAGAGTATGAGTATGATTGTGTTGGTGAGTATCAAGTGCGATCGCTTCCCCAGTTTCGAGATTAGTAACGGTAGGTTCGGCATTCTCGGCACAACCGCAAGTTACGCACATAGTTCCACCTCCATTTCCTTAATTTTCAATTCTTGACCTGAAATCACATCCAGTTCGACACTACCGCAGTCGCAAATACCGAAAGGTTCGTCGAGGTGTACCTCAGCCCCACATTGACGACATCGGGCTAATCCTGGTATTTCAATTATGTCTAAGGTAGCGCCTTCTAACGGTGTGCCTCGAGTGCAAACATCAAAGCAAAAGTGGACTGCATCGGGCATAATGGCGGCAAGTTTACCGATTTCTAAGGAAACTCGCTGCACTTTTGCACCCTTGGCGTGTTGGGTAACAGTATCAACAATGGTTTGAGTAATTCCGAGTTCATGCATAGGGGTTATTGGTCATTAGCAAACACCAACCGATAACTGATCTGTACAAGCGGATTTTGAAGTGATCGCTCTTTGGCTCTATCTTAGTCGAAAATTCCTATAAAATTAGCCCTAAGACTTTTCACGCCTGTCTCCTGACCCCCAGCCAAGTTTCACATTTCCTTTAGACTGACTATGGATGAGATAGGGATCAGCTACGACCGATGAGCCAATAGGTCATCATTTCACCTTTACCCTTAACAGTGATCGCACCCCGTTCTTCAAATACAAACTTATCTTTCAAACGCTCATAAGTTTGGGTAGTCACTTGAATTTTTCCAGGGACTCCTGAAGATTCCATCCTTGATGCGACATTGACGGCATCTCCCCACAAATCATAGATAAACTTATTAATGCCAATCACCCCAGCTACAACAGTGCCCGTGTTTATGCCGATGCGAATTTGGAAGGATTCACCGATATCAGCTTGGAAACGAGAGATGGCTTCTTGCATCTCCAACGCCATATTCGCGATCGCTTCAGCATGATTTGCCATGGCTACAGGCAAGCCTCCCACCACCATATAAGCATCACCAATCGTTTTAATTTTTTCCAAACCGTGCTGATATGCTAATTGGTCAAAGAGGGAAAAAACTTGATTGAGCAACTTGACCAGTTCTGTCGGATGCATTTTAGCAGAAAGGGGAGTAAAACCCACAATGTCAGCAAACATAATTGTGGTTTCATCAAATTGCTCGGCGATCGCACTAGTATCTTGTTTGAGCCGCTCGGCAATGAGTTTGGGTAAAATATTGAGTAATAATTGTTCTGATTTTTCTTGTTCTACCCGCAGAGATTCTTCTGCCTGTTTCCGTTGGGTGATATCTTCTATGACTCCCAGAATACCAATGACTTTGCCTTGAGAGTCATGGATAGGAATTTTATTGATATCAAGCCAGCATTTTTGTCCATCTTCTCCCAGTTTTTGTTTAACATCAATATGATGAAATTCCGGCTGATCCGCCTCCATAATTTGACGATCTTTCGCTCGTAATGCGTCTGCCACGGCTTTGGGGAGTAGATCATAATCTGTCAAACCGACTACGGCTTCTGGACTTTCTAACTGAGCGGCTTTAGCCCAGTTACGGTTACATCCTAGAAAGACCGAGTTAGTGTCTTTTAAGAAAACTTGCTGGGGGATATTATCTAAAATTAGCCGCAAATATTCTTCTTTTTCTCGGAGGGCTTCTTCGGCACGTTTGCGATCAGTAATATCTCGTGCGACCCAAATGACTCGGTTTGCTGAGATGGGTGAAATGCTGGCAGAGAACCAAGCCGTTTGCTCCGGAAGAGTTAAGCTATACTCAACATTGACTGTTTTCTGACTCGTAAGGGTTCTTTGGATATAACCCACAAACTGCTCGGCTTGCTCGGCAGGCAACAGTTCATAGTCTGTTTTACCCAGCATTTCATCAGCAGCTTTCGCCAAAAGTTCTGGACTGGCAGAGACAATTTTCAAATAACGTCCCTGTCGATCTTTAACGAAAATTAGCTCAGTCATTGCCTCAAACAAACCCCGTAGTTCGGCTTCAGCATTGACTAGTTGCACCGTTCTTTCATCAACCTTTTCTTCTAGCTCATCGTTGAGCTTTTCTAGGTCAGTAAAAGACTTACTCAACTGCCTTGCCATTTGGTTAAATGACTCAGCTAAAAGCTTCAGCTCATTGATTTGTAAAGGTGTATCATCATACTTCTCTACAGTTTGGTCGAGTTCTCCACTAGCCATGTTGCGACTCGCTTCACCCAATTCTAAGATGGGTTGAGTTATCCACCGAGAGGTAACAATTCCCACTCCCGTAGCTACTACAAAAGCTGCAAAACACAACAAAATCGTTGTGCGGGTATTGGCGTGGATCTGCGCCATGAAGTCGGCTTCTGGAACAACGACTACAATCAACCAGTCAAGACCAAATTCATCTTGATAGGGTGTCACCTGAACCAGTTGCTGCTTATTATTAAGTTTAAAAGTGAGCTGCTGTTGTTGCTCAATTTGACTGAAGCGATTAAATTCTTTGAGCAAATGGTTAGCTGTTGATTGAATCAAGAGATCATCAACTTGAGTCGCCTGGAGACGCTTGGGTTCATCAGTTTCACTAATAAATGAGGCTTCAGGAGTTGAAGAAGCAACCAAAAGTCCGTCTCGTCCCATGATAAAAGTCTGTCCTGTTTTGCCAACTTTTAGGGTACTTAAGAAATGACCAATATCTAACAGGGACAAATCGACGGCAAAAACCCCTTGTAAATCTCCGGTAGGATTGTAGATGGGCAAAACAGCAGGGAGGGCAATATTGGGGTAGGGAGCAGCCCAGACATAGATATCACCCCAGGTGGGTTTACCAACACGAGCCGCAGTTCTGTACCAAGGGCGAATCAGCATATTATAGTTGGGAATAGCTGACAACTCCTGAGTGCGATCGCCTTGGCTATTGGTTGCATAAGTGTAAAACTTACCGTTCGGAGAGTTGCTCGACCAGTAACCGATATTGAATGTACCATCAGGAGTCCGTTCTACGCCAGTGAAGACTTCCTGTTCGCTACCGAAATAAATGTAAGTCGCAGAATCAAATAATTGAATCTGCTTCCAAAAATGATGTTCTAAGCTCCTAGTATTCTGCAACTTTAATTTACCCAGATGGACATCATCAGCATTGATTTGATTAATCAGATGGGGTGTGCTTAAGTAAGTGTCAAGGCGATCTTTTATGTGCGCCGTGATTTCATTGCGTAACTGGCTGGCTAAATTCTCAACTGCCCTTTGACCGTTGCGAAAGGAAAGATACCCCACTAACCCCACAGCTACGACAACTTGCACAACGAATGGCACGACCAGAATAAGGCGTAGTGGTACTTTGGGATTGACGATGAAGTGGAGGGGTTTAGTCATGGTCAGAGCAAACATACCTAAGTTTTGTTAATTTCTATTGACAAGTACCGTAACAATAGGGAATAGTTCCCAGAACGACTTGCTTTCGTCTGAAATCAGCCCTTTTTGCTTTTTTTCGCCGATCCCATGGGAAGCACAGAAGACGATTTCAGATTATTCAGGAGCGTTTTAGCAGATACGGTCAAATCTAGGTCAATAGATTTATGGGACTGACAAAACTCAACTATGTAGCAATACACTAGCTGATCCCCCATTTTCGGATACGGAGGATTACACGAGAGGAAAATGAGGATTATAAATGGCTAATGACAAATTAGCAAATTCTAGGTAATTGGTCGCCGACTAACATATCAACGATGCGTTCGGCACCGAAGCCGGTTTGCATGAGGACGATTCCGGGGGGTGAGGGTATGACTTCGCCGATAATACGGGCGTCTTGTCCGGTGGGGTGGGATTGCATGGCAGATAGGACGGATTCAGAATGCGATCGCGGCACGATAACCACCAGTTTGCCTTCATTTGCCAGATACAAGGGGTCTAGTCCTAAAATTTCACAGATTCCTTTCACCTCCTCCCGTACTGGGATAGACTCCTCATGCAGGCGAATTCCTACATCAGAACTGAGAGCAAATTCATTTAATACCGTTGCCAAACCGCCGCGAGTGGCGTCTCGCATTGCGTGAGTTTCAGGGCAAGCATTAATAATGGCATCCACTAACCCATTTAAGGGTTGGCAGTCGCTTTTAATTTCCGTTTCAAGTGCCAATTCCCCACGGGCAATTAAAATAGCAGCACCATGATCTCCTAATTGTCCGTTAATAATAACTGCATCTCCAGGTTGAAGATTGCGGGCGGAGACAGACACCCCTTCACGAATTACGCCAATGCCAGCAGTATTGATAAATAACTTATCAGCAGATCCGCGATTGACTACTTTTGTATCCCCAGTAACAATTTGTACTCCCGCTGCGTCTGCTGCGACTTTCATACTCTGGACTACCTGCCGCAATGTGTTGACTGACAGCCCTTCTTCTAGAATCATGCTACAGGTTAGGTAGAGGGGTTTAGCCCCACTCACTGCCAAATCATTGACCGTTCCGTTAATTGCTAATGCGCCAATATCACCGCCTGGAAAAAATAGGGGATCGACAACATAGGAATCGGTAGTAAAGGCTAATCTATCTCCTTGAGTTAGCAGCGTTGCTAGTGGGACAGTTGCTTGATCCTCAAGTTGGGAAAGAAGGGAATTATCGAAACTGCCAACAAAAATATCATCAATTAAATCTCGCATTGCTTTACCACCACTGCCATGTGCCAGGGTAATATGGGTATCTCGGACTTTACTCTGGCGGCGTCGGACTTGTTCGATTTTTTGGAATAGGGGATGTTGTCCTGGGTTACTGATTGAAGTTTCGCTCATAGTGTTACGTTAAATTTTGTCAGTAGCACAGCCTATAATTGCCCTTAACTTCTTTCCAGTGTCAACACTCCTGCTGGCATATCTACCACAAGCCGCCGATGTCTCAACCAAGGTAAACCTATGATAGTTTCTCGAAATCCAGACCCAGCAACGACGGGAATTGTGAACTCCTCTCCATCTAACACCACTTTTCCCAAGTAGGTTTCCAACGTCGTTTCACCCATTGCGGTTAGCACATCTAGTCTATCAACAAGATTCCAGCTAAGTGCCTCTAAGTCTTGGTCGTTGATTGCTAGAAACTCAGTCGAACCTGTATCAAGTAGCGCATTAATTGGGAATATCTCCCCATTAGCCGCAATTAAATCAATCTCAAAAAATAGCTGACCAAGGCTATCAAACTCACCCTGAATCATACTCGTCCGCACAATCCAGTCTCATTGAGACGAAATGTATAAAATACAGCATTAGGATAATGTTCAAGTGCTTTCAGTAATGCCCCCATACGCTCTTGATCGATAAAGTAGTTTTCACTATCTGGTTCAATGACAATAAACCAGTTATAGTGGTTCTCGATTAACTCAGGGCGAAGTTTTTCAAAAATCGGGCGACAACGCTGGCGAAATGCCTGGAGTTCTGCTTTTTTTCGGGTTCTATCTGCGGTTGATAGAGTCTGTTCGGGTAAAACTCTGCCGCGCTGTAGGGTGCGTTGAGAAAAGGATTGAGTCATGTTGTGTTCTCCCTGTTGAATAAATTTGCCCAGGTTCGTTGGTAGACATTTTTCTCGACTTGAATAATCTCTAACACTATTCTATTTCTCATGCTGTTACCGTTGATTGATTCGGCATTGGTTCTTTAGCAACCTTAGAAAAGCGTCCATATTTGTAATACGCAGCACAAGCCCCTTCTGAGGAAACCATGCAGGTTCCAATCGGTGTTTCTGGGGTACAGGCTGTACCAAATACTTTACATTGCCAGGGTTTCATCACGCCTTTAAGAATTTCTCCACATTGGCAGGCTTTATGGTCAGCCACCTTACGATTGGGAAGAGTAAACTTCACTTCAGCATCAAATTGGGCGAACTCTGGGCGAATCTTAAACCCAGAATTAGGAATATCACCCAACCCCCGCCATTCAAAATCCTGGCGTACTTCAAAAACTTTTTGCATGGCATCTAATGCTACCCGATTCCCCTGAGATTGGACAATGCGATCGTACTGATTTTCTACCTCACAACGACTCTCTACTAATTGTCGCAAAATCATCCAAATCGATTGCAAAATATCCAAGGGTTCAAATCCAGAAACAACCAGGGGTTTCTGGTAGTTTTTAGCAATAAACTGATAGGGTTCAATGCCAATAACCATGCTAACGTGACCAGGACCAATAAACCCATCTAGTTGCAAATCAGGATTATCTAAAAGCGATTGCAGGGCAGGAATCACTAAAACATGATTGCAAAATATGCTGAAGTTTTCGAGCCCTTCTAATTTCGCTTGTCGGATGGTTAATGCCGTACTGGGGGCAGTGGTTTCAAAACCAAGTCCAAAGAAAACAACCTCTTTATCCGGGTTTTCCTTCGCCATTTGCAGGCAGTCTAGGGGAGAATATACCATTCGGATATCTGCGCCTAGGGCTTTGGCTTGTAAAAGGCTGGTTTTAGAACCTGGAACCCGCATGGCATCGCCAAAGGTGGCGAAAATAACCTTAGGATGTTCGGCAATAGCGATCGCATCATCCAACCTCCCCCTCGGCATCACACACACCGGACAACCCGGTCCGTGGATTAATTCAATCGTATCGGGTAGAATTTCTTCAATAGCGTATTTAAAAATAGAATGGGTATGCCCTCCACAGATTTCCATCAACTTCAGCGGTTGATTTTGCCTTTTTGGAGAAACGGAATCTATCGCGTCTTTACTTAAGGTTTTAATTTCACGGAGTAGGGCTTTTGCTGCTTGGGGGTTGCGAAATTCATCGACGTATTTCATAAGAGTTCTCCTAATTCTGAAAATAGGCAACCGGAATGGGATATTGTTTTAGTGTCGGCAATTATCCGTCTTAGCTAACCTCTGCTAATTCCTTCAGTAACTGCAACGTCTCCGCTGCTTCTTGTTCATCAATCCGATTCATCGCAAAGCCAACATGAACTAACACCCAATCTCCTACACAGGATTCAACGGGGTGGGTATCATCGATAATGCAAGCAATATTAACCTGACGCTTTACTCCACCAATCGTTACCATCGCTAATTGGCGTTCTGTATCAGTTATCTTTACAATTTGACCAGGAATTCCTAAGCACATTTGTTTTTTGTCCTTTGTGGCAACGGATTTGGTAACGGATGTAACGGATGTTTAACCAATGACTAATGACTAAATTAACTGTGCTGCTGCAATAACTGCTTGCCCTAAAGATATCCCTCCATCATTGGGCGGTACTAACCGATGAGTCAGTACCTCAATTCCCATTGCTTCTAAGCGATTAGTAACTTGTGCGAGTAAAATACGGTTTTGAAATACACCTCCTGTAAGAACAACGCGATCGCTAACCGTTTGGGGACGGAGTTGATCAACTATGATAGCGATCGCACTCGCCAAACCGCTATGGAATTTAGCTCCTATCTCTGCCTTTGAGACAGTTTGCTGCAAGTCATTCAGCAAGGCTTGCCACATCGGACGCGGTTCTAAAAAGGGAAGGAATTCCCCTCTACTCTCTAGAGTGCCAATTCCGAAGGGGTAAGGCACTACTTCTTCAACTTGATTTAACCTATCGGCATCAATAAGGGCTTCCATTTCAATTGCTGCTTGCCCCTCATAGCTGCATTCTTGCCGACAAATACCCAACGCCGCCGCCACCCCATCAAATAATCGCCCCGCCGAAGACGCTAGGGGAGAATTAATGCCTTTTTCAATTACCTGGTTGAGAAGCTGACGGGGTTTTTGTTCCAGAAACCTTACCAATTCTAAATCTCCGTACTGCTGTTGCAACTCTTCCCAGTCAAAGGCTGCCATCAATTGGGCGTAGGTATTCCGCCACGGTTGGTAAATTGCTTTTTCTCCACCGATCATTGTCACAGGTTTAAACGTTGCCAACCGTTTGAATCCCCGATAATCGGCTAAGAGAAATTCTCCCCCCCAAAGCGTTCCATTCTCCCCATACCCCAACCCATCCAGGGCAATACCCAAAACTGGGGGCGCATCGAGGGGAATACCATTTTCTGCCAGACAAGCAGCAATATGGGCATGATGATGCTGAATTTCCTGTAGAAATGTTGCATCCAACGTCTTGCCCAATTTAGTCGAGAGGTATTCAGGATGTTTATCAATGGCAATAGCAACAGGTTTATGCTTAAATAACCCCAAGTAAAGATTCAGCGTATCCCGATACGCACCAAAAGCAGCCGCATTTTCCAAATCCCCCAGATGTTGGGATAAAATCGCCTGCCCATCCCGCAGTAAGCAGAAAGTATTCTTCAATTCGCTACCCATCGCCAGAATATGAGGTACACTGTCAAACCCGGCGGGTAAACGAATTGGCGCAGGGGCATACCCACGGGCACGACGGAGAATCTGAATTTTGAATTTTGAATTTTGAATTTTGAATTTTGAATTGATAACTCGGACTACCGAATCATCAACTCGATTTACAATATCCCGGTTGTGCAATAGCAAATAATCGGCAATCTTCCCCAACTTGATACGAGCGTCCTGATTATCAATACATTGCGGTTCGTCAGACAGATTACCGCTAGTAAGGACAATGGGGCGATCCATCTGCTGTAGGATGAGATGGTGCAGGGGTGTATTGGGCAGCATGAAACCGAGGGTTGTTTGTCCGGGTGCGACTGAGGTGGCAACAGATTTGGTAACGGATATAACGGATGAGTTAGATGATGTGGAATTGAAGTTATTCTTCCTTGTCCCCTTGTCTCCTTGTCCCCTTGTCTCCTTGTCCCCTTGTCCCCTTGTCCCTTTGTCCCCTTGTCCCCTTTTCTCCAACAACACAATCGGCGCTACTGGACTTTGCAGCAATTCTCGTTCCTTCGGGTTCAGAGTGCAGTACTGTTCAATCACAGCTATATCTCGCGCCATTAATGCCAAAGGTTTGTGATATCGCTGCTTGCGCGATCGCAATTTTTGCACTGTCCTCTCGTTAGTAGCATCACAGGCTAAGTGAATACCCCCCAACCCTTTAATCGCTACAATCTCACCCTGTTGCAATAGGATACAAACAGTATCCAACGGATCTGATGTATCAACAACTTGACCATTTGCTTGTTCTAACCATACCTGAGGACCACAAACCGGACAGGCAATCGGTTGGGCGTGAAAGCGGCGATTTTCGACATCGTGGTATTCCCTAGCGCAATCGGAACACATGACAAAGGCTGCCATGCTGGTATTAATTCGGTCATAGGGAATAGACTGGATAATACTCAGGCGAGGACCACAATGGGTGCAGTTAGTAAAGGGATAGCGATACCACCGGGAACGGGAGTCAAAGGTTTCTGCTTGGCATTGGGGGCAGGTTGCTGCATCGGGGGCAATTTCGGTACTCACACTACCGCTTAGACTTTGAGCAATAACAAAATCATCAAAGGTACAGTCTCCTGGGTAGGGACTTCTAGAAATGGTTTCAATTGATGCAAGAGGTGGACATTCCTTTTGCAGGCGTCGGACTAATTCTTCTATCGCTTCAGAATTACCACAAACTCGAATTAAAACCCCTTGACCATCATTACAGACATCTCCTGTGAGTTGGCAAGCTTTTGCCAAACGGTATACGGTAGGGCGGAACCCAACCCCTTGAACCGTACCGCGAACTCTAATTTCTTCTTGGCTAATTGTTGGTGAATGATTGTTCATTCTTAAGGATTCTATTACCTGTTTTATTAACTCGATAGAGTCAGCCTAAAAGAATTATGAAATTTTCTCCATTCCCCACTCCCCATAAAATACTTCTAAGGATAGATGACAGTAGATTAACAATGAATGATCAATCATTTTCAGTTATTCTTGTCATTTTTTTAATTAAAATAATATAAAGACTATTGATTAACCTGAAAGGCTAACACTTCACTCGACTCACCTTGTAGAATTGGCAGTTTAAAGGCTAATAACTAGCTAACCCGCTCAACGTGCTAATCCTAATGTCAACGGCAATCCGCTTTCGATTACGGCACTACGGTGTTGCAGTAGGAGTCGTTATCCTAGCACTGCTACTGACACTACCCCTACAAGCTCTGCTGACATCACCTATCTATGCCTTGTTTTACGCAGCAGTGGCAGTGAGTAGTTGGTACGGGGGCGCGGGATCTGGATTAGTCGCAACGGGGCTATCGACATTAGCGATTAACTATTTTTTTACAGAGCCGCTCTACAGTTTACACATTAGCAACCTGGGTGAAATCATCCGATTAGGGGCGTTCGTGCTGGTAACATTATTGATTAGCTCCTTAAATTTAGAACTCCGTACCGCTAAGTCCCGAATTGAAGTCAGCCTTCGGAAGCTACGGGATAGCGAAGAACGCTATCGCTGCCTCGTAGATACTGCCTACGAGGGAATTTGGACAAGCGACGCGGCGGGACGAATTAACTATGTTAACCAGCGCATGGCGCAAATGCTAGGCCACAGCATTGAGGAAATGCGCGATCGCTTTATTTTTGAGTTTATGGATGCTGAAGCACGTCAAGAGCAAGAGCGGCATTTTAAGCGACGCCAACCACTGATGAAAGAACAGTTTGATTTTCGCTACCGCTGCAAAGATGGTTCTGATCTGTGGGCGATTGTCTCCACTAGTCCTATTTTAGACGACGGGAATCACCTTAGTGGTGTACTTGCCACTGTGACAGATATCAGCGATCGCCGCTTGCTTGAACAAGAAAAAATTTCCCGTGTGGAAGCCGAAGCGAGAACTCAGGTACTGCGAGACACCAACCACCGCATTACTCGTATCCTCGAAAGCATTACCGATGCCTTCATCAGCTTGGATAGTGAGTGGCGATTCACCTACGTTAACGGACAAGCCGAGCAGCTTATCGGCAAACCCCGAACAGCACTGATTGGTCAAATCATCTGGGAATTATTCCCTGCCATCCACGACTCCCAATATTACACCCAGATTCACAAAGCCGTAGCTGAACAGATGAGTGTCGCCTATGAAGAGTTTTATCCCACCCTAAATCGGTGGTTTGCTATCCGTCTCTATCCCTCAGCAGACGGGGTATCAACCTACTTACTCGATATTAGCGATCGCATTCAGGAAGAAGCCCTCCGAGAACAAGCGGAAATCCTTGAAAATCAGCAAAAATGGTTAGAAGCGGTATTAAACCTCCTGCCATCCCCCCTGCTACTGATTGAACCCGGAACTGCACAAGTTACCTTTGCCAACCGAGCAGCGGCAGAAATGGCTGGGGGCGAATTTCCCAAGAACGTACCTGGCGAAGACTACCATACCGTTTACTACTGCACCGATGCTACCGGGCAGCGCATCCCTGACGATCAAATGCCAGGAGTGCGGCTGGCACGAGGCGAACGCCTAGAAGGGTTCGAGATGGATTGGCACACCCCCCAAGGTGTACGTTCCGTTATTGAAGTGGGCGATACTCTACCGCCCATGTACGGGCATCCGGCAACCTGCGTACTAGTCTTCCAAGACATCACCGAACACAAGCAAGCCGAAAGAGCGCGGACAGAAAGCCAAGAATTATTTCAAAGCTTCATGAACTACAGCCCCACCCTAGCGTTTATCAAAGATGAAAAGGGGCGCTATATTTATGTGAATGCCTTAGTTGAGCGTCTTTTTAATAAAAGTTTCGCCGATCTGGTGGGAAAAACCGACTTTGATATTCTGCCCCCACAGACAGCCAGACAAGTTCGGGAAAACGATCAGGTGGTTTTATCTTCAGGTAAGGCAATCGAGTTGATCGAGACAGTACCGCACGAAGAGGGCGATCGCTATTACCTCTCCTTGAAGTTCCCCCTCCAAGACGCTTCGGGACGAAAACTGGTGGCAGGGATGTCCCTTGATATTACCGATCGCCAGCAGTTAGAAGATGAGCTGCGCCAAAGTGAAGCCCGATTTCGGCGCTTAGTGGAGTCGAATATTATCGGTATCTGCTTCCCCGACTTAGAGGGCAATATCTTAGATGCTAACGATGCGTTCCTCCAGATGGTAGGCTATACGCGGGAAGAATTGCATCGGGGTAAAATTAACTGGAGAGCCATGTCGCCCCCCGAATACCAAGAATTAGACGATCGCAAGGTTGAGGAACTCAGAGCCTTTGGGACTTGCACCCCCTTTGAGAAAGAGTACGTTCGCAAAGATGGCAGTCGCATCCCTATTCTGGTTGGTGCTGCTCTTTTAGAAGAGTCTGAGCAGGATACCGTTGCCTTTATTATTGATTTGAGCGATCGCAAAGAAGCCGAAGCCGCCTTACGAGAAAGCGAAGCCCGATTTCGCCAGATGGCAGATACAGCTCCGATCTTGATTTGGATGTCGAGTCCCGACAAGCTCTGCAATTACTTTAATAAAGGCTGGCTGAACTTTACCGGACGAACTCTCGAACAGGAACTTGGCAAGGGTTGGAGTGAAGCCGTCCATCCCGACGACCTCCAGCAGTGCCTCGGTAACTATACCACGGCATTTGACAAGCGTCAAGAGTTTACAATGGAATACCGCCTCCGGCGTTTTGATGGGGAATATCGTTGGATTTTCGATATCGGTACGCCTCGATTCGCACCGGATGGTACTTTTCTCGGCTATATCGGCTCCTGCGTAGATATTAACGAGCGCAAGCAAGCGGAGGAAGAAATTGTCAAACTCAACCAATCTCACAATCGCCGGATCAAAGAGCTAGAAACGTTGCTAGAAGTTATTCCCATTGGAATTGGTATCGCTGAGGATGCTCAATGCCACTATATCAGAGCTAATCCGCCTCTGGCTCAACTGTTAAGGATTTCCCCCCAAGTCAATGCATCCCTAAGTGCTCCCGACTGCGAAAAACCACCCTTTAAAGTCTACCGCAACGGTCGGGAATTGAAGGTTGACGAACTTCCCATGCAGTATGCTGCCGCTCACGGTGTTGAGGTTCCAAATCAAGAAATAGAAATTGTCTACGACAATGGAGACAGCACCCAGCTTTTAGTCTCGGTTGCCCCCCTGTTTGACGAAGAAAGCCAGCCTAGAGGTTGTATCGCTGCCTTTTTAGACATTACCGAGCGCAAGCTCTCAGAAGCCAAAATCCGGCAACTCAATGAACAACTCGAACGACGAGTCAAAGAGCGTACCGCCCAACTCGAAGTCGCCAATCAAGAATTAGAATCCTTTTCCTATTCAGTTTCCCACGATCTCCGAGCACCGCTACGCCATATTGACGGTTTTGTCAACCTCCTTCAAAAACGAACAGGGGGAACTCTCGATGAAACAAGTCAGCGCTATTTTAATACTATTACCCAGACGGTGAAACAAGCTGGGGTGATGATTGATCACTTACTAGCCCTCTCCCGAGTGGGACGTACCCAACTGCGCTGGGCGGCAGTTGACATGAATCAACTGGTACAAGAGATACAGCGTGAACTGACGATGGATACGAACGAACGAGTCGTTCACTGGCAAATTGCTGAATTGCCCTGGGTTGAGGGAGATGCCTCTTTGTTGCGTTTGGCAGTCCGCAATCTGCTGGAAAATGCCCTCAAATACACACGCACTCGTCCCCAAGCGGAAATTGTAATGGGTAGCACCAGCACGGAGACTGAAATCCTTTTCTTTGTCCGAGACAATGGCGTCGGATTCGATATGCGCTACGTGCAAAAACTCTTTGGGGTATTTCAACGCTTGCACACCGAACAAGACTTTGAGGGAAATGGCATCGGACTGGCAAACGTGCAGCGAATTATTCACCGTCACGGGGGGCGAACCTGGGCAGAGGGTGCGGTTGATAAGGGAGCAACCTTCTACTTTTCTATGCCAAAGGGTGTTCGAGGGGAGGAGGGATGACGGAACTTAAGCGCATTTTGCTCGTTGAAGACAGTCCCAACGATATTGAGTTAATTCTGGCTGCCTTAGAAGAAAACCATCTGGCGAATGAAGTTGTGGTGGTGCGGGATGGGGAAGAAGCGCTGGATTACCTGTATCGGCGCGGAATTTTTAAACTTCGGCGGGAAGGTCATCCGGTTATTGTACTACTGGATTTGAAGTTACCTAAAGTAGATGGCTTAGAAGTGCTGGCTAAACTCAAATCTGACGGCCAACTCAAACGGGTTCCCGTGGTGATGCTCACCTCTTCTGGGGAGGAGAAAGATTTGCTCAAAAGTTACGATTTAGGAGTGAATGGTTATGTAGTGAAGCCCGTGGATTTCCATGAGTTTGTAAATGCTATCAAAGAGTTAGGGTTGTTCTGGGCAGTGGTTAACCAGCCACCTCCCGGCTCATTACCTCCTATACGTCAATAGCCGTTCTACCAACGTTCTGAGTTTCCAAGTGTTAAGTACTGAGCTAACCTTAGCTGCCTATGTGTTAATGTGCTGAGTTCTGAGTCTGAAACCCCAAAATTTTTTCGGGTTCTGTCACTCATTACTCACCACTCATTACTCACTACTTAGCACTCAGTACTGAGTTTTGTAAAAGGTGAAAAGTATCGTGAACGCCCTGCGCATCCTTCTACTTGAAGATAGTTTACTTGATGCAGAACTGATTGAAGCGCATCTAGCCGATAGTGGAATTGACTGCGAATTGGTGCGAGTAGAAAGTCAGACAGCCTTCCATAGTTCCTTAGACTGCAATTCCTTTGACCTGATTCTTGCCGATTACTCACTACCGTCCTTTGATGGTATCTCCGCCCTAGAAATTGCTCGTGCTACCTGCCCGGATGTGCCCTTTATCTTTGTTTCAGCCACCCTTGGGGAAGAATTGGCAATTGAAACCTTGAAAGGCGGTGCTACCGATTACGTTCTCAAGCAACGCCTAGAACGCCTAGCCTCCTCAGTTAAACGAGCCCTGGGAGAAGCCAAAGAGCGCATCGCTCGCAAACGTGCCCAAGAGGCACTTCGCAAGCTGGCATCGGAGTTAAAAGTGCAGGTGAAGGAGCGAACAGAACAAGGGCGACGGGCAGCCTTTCTCGCAGAAACCAGTACAGTGCTGGCATCCTCTCTAGACTACGAAACTACCCTCGTCGTTGTGGCACAACTGGCGATTCCTTACATTGCTGACTGGTGCGCGGTGGATATTCTCGATAAAGACAACCAAATTCTGCGCCGCGTTGCCATTGCCCATGCCGATCCTGCCAAAGTTGAGCTGGCGTGGGAACTCAATCGCCGCTATCCTGACGACCTGAAGACATCCATGGGATTGCCAAAGATATTGCGTACCGGTCAATCTGCGATCGCTCCCAAGATTTCGGATGCTCATCTAAACCTGGTAGCCCAGAATTCAGAACACCTGGAAATTCTCCGCTCTCTAGGCTTAACCTCTTGCATAATCGTCCCTCTCCTGGCACGGGAACGAATCCTCGGTGCCATGACGTTTGCCACCGCTGAATCCGGTCGCCATTACGGTGCAGTTGACCGGGCTCTAGTAGAAGATTTAGCCCGTCGTGCTGCCTTAGCCATTGATAACGCCCAACTCTACAGCGAAGCCCAAAACGCCCGCCAAATCGCCGAGCAGACTGCCCAACGCAATGCCAGTTTGCAAGCACTGACCGCCGCCCTCAGCGAAGCGCTGACTCCAACCCAAGTGGCAGAAGTGGGAGTTGAGCAGGGCTTGGCGGTTTTAAATGCCAGTGCAGGCTTTATGGCGCTGCTAACCGACAACCATCAGAGTTTAGAAATTGTGCAAGGTTTGGGTTACTCTCCATCCCTGCTAGAGGACTGGAAACACGTTCCCCTCTCTGCTCCTGTCCCCATCGTCGATGCTATAAAATCTAAAAAACCTATCCTGCTCGAATCTTGCCAAGCCCTAGGGCAAGTCTACCCACACCTTGCCCAACAGTACGCTAACACCTCCCATCAAGCCTGGGTGTCTATCCCTCTGATTGTCGAAGGGGAAGCTATCGGCGGCATGGGTTTGAGCTTCAGTGAGTCTCGCACCTTTAGCCAAGACGACTACGCCTTTATGTGGGCAGTGTCACAGCAGTGCGCCCAAGCGATCGAACGGGCAAGGGCTTACGCTGCCGAACAAGAAGCACGGGCAGAAGCAGAAGCAGCTAGCCGCGCCAAAGATGAATTTTTAGCCATGCTCTCTCACGAGTTACGGACACCCTTAAATGTCATTCTGGGATGGACACAGTTGCTTCGCACCCGCCAGTGGGATGAAGCCAAGCGAAGTCAGGCACTAGAAACTATTGAACGCAATACCAAAGGCTTAGGCGCACTGATCGAAGATATCTTGGATGTCTCGCGGATTATAACAGGCAGGCTGCGCCTGTGTCAACACCCCTGCGACCTATCCCCCATCATTGAAGCCGCAATTGAGACAATACGTCCTACCGCTGAGGCTAAAACCATTCAAATTCATCGACACTTTGATGCCTCCACGGGGAAAGTTTGGGGGGATGCCAACCGCTTGCAACAGGTGGTGTGGAATTTGCTCTCGAACGCTATCAAGTTTACCCCAGCAGGTGGAGAAGTGACGGTGCGATTGGCGCAAAGTGAAGGGGAAGTAGTAGGTTGCCCCTACGCCGAGATTCAAGTGAGGGATAGTGGCAAAGGCATCGCTCCCAACTTCCTGCCCCACGTATTTGATCGCTTTCGCCAAGAAAACGGCGGCAGAACCCGTTCTTACAACGGACTGGGGTTAGGGTTAGCAATTGTTCGCTATCTCGTGGAAATGCATAACGGTACAGTTGAAGTATCGAGCACCGGAGAGGGACAGGGGGCAACATTTACGATACGACTGCCCCTGTGGGTTCCTTCCAGGTAGGGGAGCTGGGGAGCGGGGGAGCAAAGTAACACCTCAACAAGAGTTTCCATATCTTGGTGTCCCCGCGTCCCACCTTTGACACCTGAATTGAGCCAGATGCGGTGAAAAGTAGCCTACCGCACAGACTTAAGGCTATCCAGTTTCTTGGCAAATAAGTCCGTAAAGATACTAATCACTGTACGCTGGCGTACCTTAATATTGGCGCTGACTGACATCCCCGATTGCAGAGAAATTTCCTTCTCATTCACCAGAATTGACTGCTTATCTAAGCGGATTTTAGCGGGAAAGCGATAGAAGGGATAAATCTCATCCGGTGGTAAGGCATCCGAACCAATTTGTATTAACTCACCTTTCACATCACCAAATTCACTGTAGGGGAAAGAATCGATACGGACATCGACGTTCATGCCCTCCTTCACAAAACCAATATCTCGGTTTGTGATGAAAACCTTTGCCATTAACCCCTCATCCGGCACAATTTTGAGAACAGGTTCGCTGGAATTTGCCACAAATCCGGGTCCGGCTTGCAGATCGAAAACCTTGCCGCTGGCGGGTGCCTGCAATTCTTGATAAGTCAAGGTCAGTTGAGTTTTGCTGAGTTGGCTATCAATTTCTTTGATGCGTTTTTCGTTTTCAAAAACAATCTTGCTGAGTTGACTGTCAATTTCTGCAAGCTGTCTTTCATTCTCAGCGATTTTGGTAAGCAGTTCTTCCTCGGATAAAGCCATTGTATTTTGTTTGCGTGCTTTCGCTTGAGCGATCGCTTGCTGCAAGCGTTCTCTCTCTTTTTTCAGGCGCTCAACCTCAGACGCACTCGTCTCAGTTTGCTGCTGCTGTTGCAGGTACTGAAGTTCGCCAAATGCTCCCTCTTCCCATAGCTTTCTGAGCCGCTCCGTAATTTCTTGGTTAAACTCCAGAACTTTTATGCCATCCTTGAGCTGAATGTCAGTCTGAGTGAGCTGTCGGTTAAGCTGTTGTACTTCTAGTTCAGCCGCAGCAACTCGAGAATTATACTCCTGTTGGCTAGCACGCAAACGCTGCTGTTGTTCGGGACTCAAACCAACCGAACTACCTCTCAGTTGGGCTTGGTAATACTGATTTTCAGCCATTAAAGCCACCCGATTTTTGGTCAGGGAGGCTATTTGTTCCGGCAGTTTCACCGGAATATTTTCGGCATCAAGGGCGACGGTTTTTCCGTTCATCTGAGCTTGATAAAACTGATTTTCCTCAACCAGAGAAGATCGAATTCGCTGGAGAGACTCGAATTCTGCTCGAGCTGCTGTTTGGTCAAAGGTCAAAAGTGTATCTCCAGCTTCTACCCGCTTACCCTCTTCAACCTCAATTTTCTCAACCACGCCACCAACAGGAGCTTGCACTTCCTTAACGTCCCCTGTGGGTTCGAGTTTACCTTGAGCGGGAATTGCTTCTTCAATCTTTGCCACACAAGCCCAGCCAATTGTCAGAGTAGTGACTCCGACCAATGCCCAGACAATAGCCCGCGACCAGACTGGAGATTGTTGCAGGATAACGGGTCGATCGAATTGGGGTGCCGTAGCTGCGGAACGGATTCTTGGTGCGGCTTTAGTATCCGTTGCTACTGCAACAGGCTCAGATTGGGAGGGCGATCGCACTGTAATAGATTGAGTAGAGTTAGCTCCGTTGCGTTCGTTCATGGCAAATATGTCCTTTGTCTTTTGTCCTTTGTGTCTTGTCATTTGTCCTTTGTCCTTTGTCCTTGGTACTAAAAACAAATGACCAATGACAAATGACCAATAACTAACTAAAGTTGAGCTTCTTGCTGTTGGTAGAGACAGAAATAGCGTCCTTGTAGTGCCATGAGCTCCTCATGGGTTCCCTGCTCGACAACCGCACCTTTATCCATCATCAAAATTATGTCGCTTGACCGAATCGTAGTCAGACGGTGAGTGATGAAAAACACCGTGCGTCCTCGAAACGCTTCAATTAGGTTCAAACACACCTGCCGTTCGGTTTCATAGTCTAGGGCGCTGGTTGCCTCGTCCAGAATCAACAGTTCGGGGTTTTGCAGCACCGTTCGAGCGATCGCAACTCGCTGGCGTTGTCCGCCCGATAGAGCAGAACCGCGCTCTCCAACCCTGGTGTTGTACCCACTGGGCAAGCCCATGATAAAATCATGGGCGCTGGCAATCTTGGCAGCTTCGATAATTTCTTCAGCAGTAGCATCAGGATTGGTGAGGGCAATATTGTCTTGAACAGTGCCATCAAATAAGAGACTATCTTGAGGCACAATCCCGATTTGGCGACGCAGGGAATACAGTTCTACTTTACTTATATCGTAGTTGTCGATGAAAATCCGCCCAGAATTGAGTTCATAGAGACGGGGCAGCAGCTTCATCAATGTACTTTTACCGGAACCGCTTTGACCGACAATTCCCATGAATATCCCTGCCGGAAACTCCAGGTTAATATTCGTAAGCTGCCAAGGTCCACTGGCACCAAAGCGGAACGATACATTTTCATACTTGACTGCCCCTTTAATCGCAGGCATGGGAATGTTATTGCGGTCTTCCTCTTCCGCTTCTTGAGGACTGTCTACGATATCACTCAACCGCTCTAAGGAGAGAGCCGTCTCTTGAAAATTCTGCCAGAGTTGGGCTAACCGCAACAAGGGACTGGTGACGTAGCCAGAAATAATTCGGAACGCAATCAATTGTCCGAGGGTCAAATTTCCCTCTAGTACGAGATAAGCTCCCACCCAGAGTACCAATAGGGCGGAGAGCTTGTTGAGAAAGTTGCTGGCAGAACCTGCGGTTGTGGAAGTCAGAACGGTTTTGAAGCCTGCCGATACATAACGAGCATAGCGATCTTGCCACTGCCAGCGCGATCGCAATTCAATATTCTGAGCTTTAACCGTTTGAATCCCTGAGAGAACTTCCACCAAATAAGACTGGGTTTGAGCATTCCGTTCCGCCTTAGTCCGCAACTGAGAGCGAACAATAGGAGAAACAACCACCGTCAGCAACACAAACAAGGGAATAGTTGCCAAGGCAACGAGAGTCAGAACCCAGCTATAGATAAACATAACGACGATATAGACGACGGAAAACACCGCGTCTAGCACCACCGTCAGAGCCGTTCCTGTGAGAAACTGGCGAATATTTTCTAACTCGTTAACTCGGCTGGCAAGTTCACCCACCGGTCGCCGTTCAAAATACCGCAGGGGCAAACGCAACAGGTGGTCGATAATTTCTGAACCTAAACTCATGTCGATCCGATTGGTGGTATCGACAAACAGATAAGTCCGCAAACTCGTGAGCAGCGCCTCAAACACGGCGATGACGACTAAGAAAAGACCCAGAACGTGCAAGGTATCGATACTGTTTTGCACAATCACTTTGTCGATGATCACCTGGATCATCAACGGATTTGCCAACCCAAATAGCTGCACAAAAAAGGAAGCAATAAATACTTCCAGTAGTACCTTGCGGTAACGGTAGAGGGAGGGCAGAAACCACTGCAAGCCGAAGCGCTGTTTGGGAGTTTGCTTGGTACGCTCTACCAGCAGAACTTGTACAGACTCAGGGGATTGACTGTCACCTTCCCCATCCGGCACCAACGTGTCGAGCAAATCCATAGGTTTGCGGCGCACGATGCCTATTTCCGGCACCCCCAGTACCACTTCCCGCTTGTTCGCTTCGTAAAGTACGGCAAAGCCTTCGTGCCACCGGACTAAGGCGGGGGTTTGCAGGCGGCTGACTGCTGAGAGGGGTACACTCACCAATTGGGCGTGCAATCCCATTAAATCTGCTAAAGCTCCACAAAGCGGTAGGGAGAGACTGCCAGTTCGAGCTAGTTGATCTGCCATCACGCGGCGAACTACATCCCGCTTGAAGGGCATTTCTAAATGCTTGCTAATCATTTGGAAGCAAGCTAAGGCAGAATCTAGGGTTCCTTTGCCGCGAACGTGGGGATATCGTTTGGATCTGCCAGTCTGCTTGGGTTCGCTGTCGGTTGCTTCTGGAGGGTGTTCGGATGCGTAGGGAATGTCAGTACTGTTGGTTATTTGCTGTTCCACCGGGCTGACTTGT
The DNA here is from genome assembly GCF_015207375.1 of Coleofasciculus sp. LEGE 07092. Classification (GTDB taxonomy): domain Bacteria; phylum Cyanobacteriota; class Cyanobacteriia; order Cyanobacteriales; family Coleofasciculaceae; genus LEGE-07092. The sequence continues at coordinate 57,066 of NZ_JADEWY010000019.1, forward strand.
GGCTCTTGTAGAGAGGTATTATGACCTGTCTCTACCCAATCTATGTGCCGAAACCCCACGATCCGAGCTGGTGTTTCACCATTGACCTCAAATCCCTTTTTAGAACCGTTTGAGTTGAGTTGACTGCCTGTGGGAAAATTAGCAATCATCCCCCCACCGCTAACAAACCAGATGCGATCGGGTTCTAACGGGTCTGCTGCTGTTGTGTGCGGGTATAGGTAACGAATTACGGCATTCTGGCAGGCTTCTTTGGCAAGGTCTTTGAGATGGGTAGCACCGCTAGCTTGCCGTTCTAATTCGGCGGCGAGCAACTCAAAGGCTTCAATCAGGCTACAACGTTGTTGGAATGCTTCCACTACGGAGGGTTCCCGTGCCATTAGCGCTAAAAATTCCGCTCCCCCCAGGGTTAAACAGATAGTCTCGGTGGATGCAATTGCTGTTTCGCAAGGGATGCCCCGAATTAAACTCACCCAGCCGAGAATGGCTCCTGGTTCTAGCAATTCTAGGGTTACAGGCTGTTGGTTGCGGGGATCGTAGCCCAATAGACGCGCCCGCCCTTCGTAGAGGATAGAGAGTTGATTGGGCATTTTTTCCCGCACGAGGATTGGTTGTCCCATGCGGTAACGCAATAGCTGACTCTTCTGTGACAACTGAGTCAGTGTGGCGGGCGTCAGTTGATTGAGGGGAAATATTTCTCCCAAAAAGTCTTGAATAGTCGCCTTGGTATAGGTCATGGGAAAGCCTTAGGAAGTAGCAGCATTCAGGGAATTGATAGAAACTTGTTGCTGGAGTTGCTCTTGCAGCCAAGTGTTGAAGAGTTCGTTAAGCAGCCGCTGGCGCATGGATTCGTCTAGCTGGACGGGGAAAAACTTTTCCAGCCGTACAATGATAAACCATTCGCCTAGGCGGGTAGGGTGCCACAGTTGACCGGGTTGGCTGACGGTCAGCATTTGGGCTAAGACTGGGTGGGGAACACTCAGTTCGACTGGACCGACTAATCCGCCGGTTTGGGCTTCTGGACCTTGAGAATAGTCTCGTGCTAGTTCGGCAAAGGGCTGTTCTCCTTCTTTAATGCGAAAGTAAAGTTCTTGGGCAATAGGGGCATCCTTTGTCCGAATTAAGGAATAGACAACTCGGTCTAGCTGCCCTTTGCGTTTGAGGAAGTAGGACTCCAGCTTGTTTCCCCAGGTGGCTTGTTTGAATTTCTCGAGCTTCAGTCCTCGGATGGCTAAGTCTTCTGCTTGTTCTGGGGTTATGCCCTGACGTTCTAGCCATGCCTGACGTTCGGACTCGGAGGTTACTTGATTTTTTTCATAAAATATTTGACATACAGTAGTTTTCTCTTCTGGCGTATAATCTATGAGAGCGATCGCCTGTTCGATCACGAGCTCTCGAACAAGCTGGGGCAGTAGCTGATATTTAGCCAGCAGGGGAATTAGTTCTTCAGACCTGATGGTTTGGTCACCAACCTGTAAAACAGCAGTCATTTTAATGAAAAGCCTCTCAATGTAGGGTTTTCAAGAACTCAAAGAGGAGGTGACTTCAAAGATAACATCTCGATTCAATGCAACGTTATAATCTCTGAACACAGTTAACTGAACGTTACTATTTTCCGTTTTGGAGAGAATTTCCACGAAAGGGATATTTTCTGGGGGAGTGCAGTTAACGTTCGTGATTTAGATGATCAAGAAAACACTGTGGCAAGGTTTTCCGCTCAACGGTAACGGAATTTCCTTGTAAACGGTAGACTCATGGACGAGGGTTAAACAGTCCGCCAGTGGTTTTAACCATTGTCTCATAGCTTGCATTCGTCTTGCATACGATTGGATAAGAGTTTTAGTCCACAAAGCGTGGACTTAAGCTATGACGCCGGAGTTTTAACTCTGGGTGGGTTTTCGGGTTTACTGAGAATGGTGCAAGATGTGAGTTGAAATGAACTTGGTGCTACCTTGGGAGGGAATGGCACACTTGTTGGAGCATCCTCCAATATCGTGGCGGCGGGTATTTCTGAACTACACGGACGCCGGATTTCCTTTAAAACCTTTCTGCGTTACGGCATACCCGTAATGGTGATGCAACTACTGACGGCAGCTTTATACATCACGATTCGCTTTCTCCTCTAATTCCCAATGCACCTGAAATTTTCTCAAGACATTGAGTCGCTGCTAAAGCGGTTAGCCAACCAGCCCCTGACTCTAAGAGATATTCTGGCAGAAACCTCTGAGCGGGGGTTCAGCTTGACAATTGGGCTTTTAGTTTTACCCTTCTTGTTTCCGATGCCTCCCGGAGCATCAAGCGTACTGGGTTTAGGCTGCTTAGTTTTGTCTGTGCAAATGGCTTTGGGACGGCGAACACCCTGGCTCCCGCGAAAAGTTGCTAGCTTTCAATTTCCTCGTAGCTTGAGCCTGCAACTACTGAAAAATTTGAAACGAGTCATGAGGTTGCTCGAAAAAATTGTTCGTCCTCGCTGGCTAAAGGTAGCTGAAAGTCCTAAAATTTGGCGCTGGAATGGGTTTTGTATCGCTTGGCTGACGGTGCTACTTATGTTACCGTTTCCTTTCACTAACCCGTTTCCAACTGCTGTGATTTTGTTATTGGCGGTTGCCACCTTAGAAGGAGATGGCGTGTTGATGTGTGTGGGTTATGGACTGATGGCTTTAGTAACCCTGTTTTTTTGTTTTATTGCTTATGCACTTTTGCAGGCTCCCAATTTACTTCCCAATTTTTTCTAAAAAATCTATCCAATCCTAAAAATACAATTGAAGAGAGGGAACTTCTGAATGGGGAATAGAAAAATTCTAAATAAATTTCTAATAGCGATAAAATCTTTAAACCAAAAGGTAAAAATAGACCGATTTCAAGGGAACTAATGTAGAATAAAAGCAAGAAGCTGAACCACCGATAATCCAACCATTTCCCAATTCTTTTTTGTCAGGGTACATGAAGCAGCCGTTGCCGTCTCTCAAACGAGCCTTACTTTTAATTAATCGTCAGTCTCGGCAAGGACAGCAGCGCTTGTCCCGAGCCCTCGACTGCTTAAAAGCAGAGGGTTTCGACGCGATCGCAGAACCAACAGACGAACCCCAGCAACTTTCAGAAATAATCCGTCGCTATCGGGATCAGGTTGACCTGGTAATTATTGGTGGTGGCGACGGTACGCTGAATGCAGCCGCCCAGGGGTTAGTGGATACTCAATTACCTCTGGGTATCCTTCCCTTGGGAACGGCAAATGACTTGGCGCGGACGCTAAAAATTCCCAACTCCGTACCCGACGCTTGCCGAGTAATTGCCACGGGTAGATTACATCGCATTGACTTGGGCTGGGTCAACGGAACGTACTTTTTTAATGTTGCCAGTTGCGGACTGAGTGTTAAGATTACCCAACAACTCACCAAAGAAGCCAAACGCCGTTGGGGAGTTCTCGCTTATGCGGCTACTGCTTTGCGAGTTACTTGGCAATCCCGACCCTTTCGCGCAGAGATTCGATGCAATGGTGAATCCTTTCAGGTGAAAACAATTCAACTTGCGATCGGTAATGGGCGACATTACGGAGGTGGAATGACTGTGGCTCATGATGCCACCATTGACGATCGGCGATTGGATCTGTACAGCCTGGAAATGCGGCACTGGTGGCAAATTATAATGTTACTTCCAGCATTAAGGCAGGGACGGCATACCGATTGGTCGGGGGTGCGTACCCTGCATGGCACGGAAATCGAAATTAATACGCGCAAACCCCGTGACATCAATACCGATGGGGAAATTACCACGCAAACTCCTGCAAAATTCCGAGTGGTTCCCCAAGTTTTGTCAGTTTTGGTTCCCAGATAAAGGATTTTTTCTACTTAGATTCATCGCCACCCACTATGTCATTTCCTACAACATCATCCGTGTCTTCGAGTTCTCTTCCCGATACAGCTCAGGCGTGGCATACCACCGACATTGAGCAAGCGCTGGAACTGTTAGAAAGTAATCCCGATAGGGGTTTGACACCAGCACAAATCACCCAGAGGCAGCAGCACTACGGTCTAAACGAATTAACAGAAACGGGGGGGCGCAGTCCCCTCGCTATTTTATGGGATCAGTTCACCAACATTATGTTAGTGATGCTGATTGCCGTAGCCGTTGTGTCAGCCGTGCTGGATTTGGGAAATAAAGTGTTTCCCAAAGATGCGATCGCTATTTTTGCGATCGTGATTTTAAATGGTCTATTAGGCTATCTGCAAGAAAGCCGCGCTGAAAAAGCCCTCGCCGCCCTCAAGCGCCTCTCCTCTCCCAAAGTGCGAGTCCTGCGAGACGGCAAAGTTATTGAAATTCCCGGTAAGGAACTGGTGCCGGGAGATGTGATGCTATTAGAAGCTGGGGTGCAGGTATCTGCCGATGGTCGCCTGATAGAGGCGCAAAACCTGCAAATCCGAGAATCCGCCCTAACCGGGGAAGCCGAGGCAGTACACAAGCAACCGGGAGTGCAACTCAGTGAAGACGCACCCTTAGGCGATCGCTTAACCATGGTGTTTCAGGGAACAGAAGTCATACAGGGACGGGCAAAGGTACTGGTTACCAACACCGGAATGCAGACGGAACTGGGGCGAATTGCCACCATGCTGCAATCGGTGGAAACGGAACCCACCCCCCTACAACAGCGGATGTCCCAGTTGGGTAACGTCCTCGTCAGTGGTTCTCTAATTTTAGTGGCGCTGGTTGTAGTCGGTGGCATCCTGCACCGAGGGTTAGGACTGTTTGAAGAACTTTTAGAAGTGTCCTTAAGTATGGCAGTGGCGGTAGTGCCGGAAGGCTTGCCTGCTGTCGTCACCGTTACCCTAGCAATTGGTACTCAGCGGATGGTGCGTCGCCACGCCCTGATTCGCAAGCTGCCTGCGGTGGAAACCCTGGGTTCTGTAACGACGATTTGCTCCGATAAAACTGGCACTCTCACCCAAAACAAAATGGTTGTGCAGTTAGTTCATACCGCTGGGGATACCTTTGCGGTAACGGGTGAGGGGTATGCCCCGATTGGAGAATTCAGGAGTCAGGAGTCAGGAGTCGCAGTGGAGGACAATCCAGACTTGCAAACGCTGTTAACCGCTTGTGTCGTTTGCAACGATGCCCTATTGCAGCAGGAAAAGCAGGAATGGAGGATTTTGGGCGACCCAACCGAGGGCGCTTTACTATCCTTGGCGGGTAAGGCAGGTCTTTTTAAAGAGTCGTTGAGTCCGCAGTTGCCGAGGGTGGCAGAGTTTCCCTTCTCCTCCGAACGCAAACGCATGAGCGCGATTTGCGAGATAGGGAATGGGGAAGAGGCGACGTCTTACATGATGTTTACCAAAGGCTCACCGGAGCTAATTTTAGAGCGTTGCACCCAGATTCAGGGGGGTAAACTAACTGAGGCGCAACGGTTGCAGATTCTGGAACACAATAACCAGATGGCAGCGAAAGGCTTGCGGGTATTGGGATTTTCCTATAAGCCGTTGCCAGAAATTCCCCCAGAAGGGTCGTCCGAAAGCACCGAGCAAGGATTAATCTGGCTGGGGTTAGTGGGAATGCTGGATGCCCCCCGTCCAGAGGTACGGGAGGCTGTAGCCCAGTGTCGAGATGCGGGAATTCGCCCGGTTATGATTACAGGCGACCATCAATTAACTGCCCAAGCGATCGCTTTTGACCTAGGCATTGCCAAAGATGGGGATTCAGTCCTCACCGGTCAGCAATTACAAAAACTCTCTCAAGCAGAATTAGAGCAACAGGTTAACCACGTTAGTATTTACGCCCGTGTCTCCCCCGAACATAAACTGCGAATCGTCCAAGCATTGCAAAGCCAAGGTGAATTCGTGGCGATGACGGGGGATGGGGTTAATGACGCCCCCGCCCTCAAGCAGGCTGATATTGGCGTGGCGATGGGTATTACGGGTACGGATGTGAGTAAAGAAGCCAGCGATATGATTCTGCTGGATGACAACTTTGCCACCATCGTCCACGCTGTAGAAGAAGGTCGAGTGGTTTATACCAACATTCGCCGCTTTATCAAATACATTCTGGGTAGCAACATTGGGGAAGTTCTCACTATCGCGGCTGCACCCTTACTTGGGTTGGGAGGCGTTCCTCTTACCCCCCTACAAATTCTCTGGATGAACCTCGTCACCGACGGATTACCAGCCCTAGCCCTGGCAATGGAACCCGCCGAACCCAACGTCATGAAGCGATCGCCCTACAGCCCCCGCGAGAGTATTTTTGCTCAGGGATTGGGGCTGTATATGGTGCGGATTGGGATTATTTTTGCAGTGCTGGCGATCATACTGATGGTATGGGCATACGACTACGCCCAGGCATCGGGAGATCCAGACCGTTGGAAGACGATGGTATTTACTACTCTATGTCTAGCACAGATGGGACACGCGATCGCTATTCGTTCCAATACCCAGCTAACCGTACAACTCAATCCCTTCTCAAATCCCTACGTTCTGAGTGCTGTCACCTTGACCACTGCGTTACAACTTATGCTGATTTACGTTGCCCCGTTGCGGAATTTCTTTGGCACTCACTGGTTGAGTCCTGAAGAACTCTTGGTCTGTGTTGGTTTCAGCGCGTTGATGTTTGTTTGGATTGAACTGGAAAAACTGGTGATTAACTGGTTCAGAATTCGGCAAACCGCTATGGGTTAGAGGGCTTTAAGGGGGAGATAGGGGAGATGAATCGAAAGCATAGCTGAGACAGGCAAGATGCCTGTCCTACGGGAATTGACGGGAATCGGACAAATACTATCGCTCTTTTGTCACTCTCGCCAGAGCAAACCCTGAAAGCCTTGCACCAATAGAGTTTCCGCATAGGGGCTTAAGACATAGGTTTCTATCACGCAAGCGATCGCTCTACTGTCCATGGGGTTTGACTTTCATCAGTTGGCTATGATTTTACTTTTCCCAGAGTGACAGAAGAGCGATAGCGCTCTTTTGTCACTCTAGGAAGAGGAAAAGTGGAAATCAGTCTGTTCTTGAGCTGTAGGGATAGCTCCCGGAAACCGATTCATAAAAGAAATTAATCGAGTAAAACCCACTTCTAAAAGTGGGATG
>NZ_JADEWY010000234.1 GCF_015207375.1 Coleofasciculus sp. LEGE 07092
CCCCAGCTCCCCCACTCCCCCTCCCTATGTGATCACCAATTTCGGTAATTTCCCGGTTAGTCTACCCCAATTGCAAGCACTATACTCGCCCTTAAGTATCAGGGTGTATGACTATGCTTGCGAGAGTTTGGAGTGCTTCAATTGTCGGAATCGATGCCGTGAAGGTAGGCGTTGAAGTGGATGTTTCTGGTGGACTGCCGGGAGTTACAATCGTCGGGTTGCCGGATACCGCCGTGCAAGAATCGCGGGAACGAGTAAGGGCAGCGTTGAAAAATTCAGGTTTTGCTTTTCCTCTACGCAGGATTTTGATTAACCTAACTCCGGCAGACTTGCGTAAAGAAGGACCTAGCTTTGATTTGCCTATCAGTGTAGGGGTTATGGCAGCATCGGAACAAGTCAGTGCCGAGTTGCTCGGTGATTATCTATTTTTAGGAGAAGTATCTTTAGATGGAAATCTGCGCCCTGTTGCCGGAGTACTGCCTATTGCTGCTGCTGCCCAGAAATTGGGGATTTCTGGGTTAGTAGTTCCCGTTGATAACGCACGGGAAGCCGCCGTTGTTCAAGGGCTAGTCGTTTACGGGTTCAAGCATTTATCCGAAGTCGCCGATTTCCTCAACGAACCTGAGCGTTACTCGCCCGTGCAGTTTGATGGATTGCAGGAGTTATCCCAGTCTAAGTTTACTGGACTCGATTTAAAAGAGGTCAAAGGTCAGGCTCACGCTCGTCGGGCGCTAGAAATTGCGGCGGCTGGGGGTCACAATCTAATTTTTGTCGGACCTCCTGGAAGTGGCAAAACTATGCTAGCACGACGACTGCCGGGAATTTTACCGCCTTTGAGTTTTGAAGAAGCACTAGAAGTTACCCAAATCCATTCAGTTGCGGGATTATTAAAAGATAAAGGGACTTTAGTGAGCGATCGCCCTTACCGCAGTCCCCATCATTCGGCTTCGGGTCCTTCTCTAGTCGGCGGTGGCAGTTTTCCGCGTCCAGGGGAAATTTCCCTGGCGCACCGAGGCGTTCTGTTTCTGGATGAATTAACGGAATTTAAGCGAGACGTGCTGGAATTCCTGCGTCAACCTTTAGAAGATGGCTATGTCACCATTTCCCGCACTCGGCAATCGGTTATGTTTCCTGCCCAGTTTACCCTAGTTGCCAGTACCAATCCCTGTCCCTGCGGTTATTTTGGCGATACCATTCAACCCTGCACCTGTTCACCTCGGCAACGGGAACACTATTGGGCAAAGCTTTCGGGTCCGTTGATGGATCGAATTGATTTGCAAGTGGCAGTCAACCGCCTCAAACCCGAAGAGATTACCCGACAACCCTTGGCAGAAGAATCAGCATCAATACGAGAGAGGGTACAGGTAGCCAGAAATCGCGCCTATAAGCGTTTCAAGTCAGAACCCTCGGTGCGTTGTAATGCCCAGATTCAAAGTCGTCACCTGTGCCAGTGGTGCCAGTTGGATGATGCAAGTCGCAATTTACTAGAAGGTGCGATTCGGAAATTAGGACTTTCGGCACGGGCAAGCGATCGCATTCTCAAAGTAGCACGGACGATTGCAGATTTAGCAGGGGATGAAGATCTCAAAACCCAGCACGTTGCTGAGGCGATTCAGTATCGCACGATAGATAGAATGCAGTGAAATGGGGAGTGGGGAGTGGGGAGTGGAGAGATGGGGAGATGGGGAGATGGGGACAAGGCGATTTTTGAGGTGTTATACCAAATGGGTTTGAATTTGGCACATATTCTCTCTTGCTCCCCCCAAAACATCGGGGGGCTGGGGGGGTTCCAGATGTGCCATTGGAAAAGCCTATTGGTATTACTCTGCTCCCGTGCACCCCTGCACCCCCGCTCCGAGAGCGGCATCAGTTGGCATTAGAGGCGTGACAGCTTATTGCACTGGGTTGATAAACAATACCAGGGGTATGGTCAGGATTAATTTCAATAACCAAATCAACCCAATCGGGATTCTGGGTTAAAGGTGTAATAAATAATTGTGGATGAAGTGCCTTCCAAAAATACTTGACAAAATCATTAATTTGTGAATCTGTCATTCCGGGTTTACCCTTGGCAATCATTTGCTGTTCAGCCTGACGCCGCCACTGAAGACTGAGGCGGTAATCGCTTGGGTAGAGTACCATCAATCGATCCAATCGTTCCCATAAGGGTAAATAGTCTTTCAACCGCTCGTTCATGTCCCGTGCAAAGGTTCGGTCAGCATCGGTTTGAATCGGTTCTGGAGTTTGGGCGTTAAATACACTAGGGTCAACAGATCGCACTCCTGCAAACCACCCTTCAAACAGTACAATATCTACATTCTCTACCTGTTCGGGAGTGGTACGATCTCCAGCACCTCCCCAAGCGGATTTATCAAAGCGAGGTACTAAAATTGCATCTTGTGGGTGAGGAGAGCGTAGGAAGTCTAGCACCTGCAAACCCAACTCTACATCATGGGTTCCAGGTGGACCGCGCCAAATCAGACGCGAGTCTTCTGCTTGAAGGCGCTGTCGTTCCTCATAGGTTTTGTAGAGGTCATCGAGGGAAAATCCGAGGGTGCGATAGCCTAACTGAGCTAGAATCAATTTTAAGACCACAGCTAGAGTGGTTTTCCCCGTTCCCTGTCCCCCCAGTATCCCCTGAATTAAAGGACGCCTTAGCTGTTGCCGGATTGAAGCAAGTTGCATGGACAGAGGCAGCCAGAGATTCCAAAGGCATACAAGGGTAGCGGCTTGAGTCGTGGAGTTGAAAAATGGCAAGGATAGGATATTGTGGCAGACTTTTTGGAAAAGATGCGATCGCGCGTCAATCCTCTCCTCCACATTTTCTGGCATAATGCCGAACGCCTGGGCTTGTGCTGATGGTGTTAGTGCCTTGGTAACTAGCTGCTGCTGTTCTATTGCGCTTGGCGGTTGCCCTGCTGCCAAGTTATTGAGGATTTGACTGAGTGATAGATAGTTATGGGTCATTAGCCAATCCCAATGCATCAGGAACCAAGTTTGAACGCTTCGATAAACATGCTATAAGTCAAGCCAATTTTCAGAGCATTGATCACTTGAGTTAACCAGGACAGCCTAGAGGGTTTTTCTAAAATTTCTCCCCGTGGCTTATTTCTGCTGTAGACAATCCGGCTAACCGTTTCTGTAAAGATAATCAAAACCCCAGCCGCAACCACGTCCCAGTTAGCGGTTTGTCCGGCTGTTGTGGGAATTGCCGTTCCCAAAAAGACACCCAACAGCAAGCCAATCATAATCAGAGATAGGCGTCGCCAGGGATTGGCAAACCATTGTGCCAGTCGCACCAAGATCACATCAACTAAATTATTGAGACGAGTATTTTGCATGGATAGACCTGACAGCAACAAGACAGACGTACCAAAATCCCACGTTGTTCTTTATCCCGCTCGGATGATAGCGCGGTTTTGGTCAAGCTTGTTTCAATGATAGTAAGAGCTGATCATCAATGTTTGACGGTTTCTAGGTTACAGCAGTGGTGCGGGTGTAATCCCCTTTAAACAAATGAAAAAGTTAAAGTCTATGGTTTATCCTACATTTATTTTGGTGTTGCTCTTAGGACTTGGCGGACTGGCGCTGGGCTTAGTTGAGTTTAAGGTTTGGATAGAGCCGCAATCACCCGATACCTCGTCGTTACCAGGGATTGAGTCGTCGGCAGCACCCGATTTGGAAAAAGTTCAGCAGCTATCCTCAGCACTGCCTAAGCCGTCAGCGGAGTTACCCTCCCCAACGGCGTCACCGCCTAAGCCGCTCGATCCCGTTGCTTTAGCAGCGCATCAGGGAACCTTGCGAGTCAGCAATTTTACTCAACATCCAGTTCGGGTGGCGCTATTGGCACGACAACAAGGCTCAAAATCTTACGGGGAACCTGCACATTGGGATTTTGCACCGATGGAAGGAGGTAGCCAAGGTCTAATTCTTTCGCTACCGCAGGGTAATCTAACTCTGGAAAAGGGGGATATTATCGTGGCGTTTGCTCAAGATGGATCTCGCCTGTACTGGGGACCCTATGTCGTCGGTGAAACACCTTCACCGATGTGGAATCAAAAGGTAGGGGAATGGC
>NZ_JADEWY010000020.1 GCF_015207375.1 Coleofasciculus sp. LEGE 07092
TTCTATCCCCTTGTCCCCTTGTCCCCTTGTCCCCACTCCCCAATATACAGGTGACTCAACTCCAACCCACCGACTACGCCGCTATTATTCGCGCCGCAAAAAAAGCCAGTCAACAACCTCCTGATTTCCTTGCGCCTGGGAAACCCATTCGTTCCCGATGCTACGGTACGGGAAATGTTGTCGCTCTTCTAGGCAACCGCCTGATTGTCCAATTTAGTGCCTACTCCAATCCCGTCCATTTTTCCGATTGGCAGCAAGCAGTGGAGTCAGGAGAACTAATGCTGCTTGAGGCGTCGATAACTCCTGCGAGTGTTACCAATGACTTGTCCCAACCCTCAACGGAGATTAGTTTAGAAAAAATCCAAGAGATTGACAAGCCGGAATTTCGGGAAGTGGCGACGGAGTTAGCGTCCATTATTACTGATATCAGTATTATTCCCGCCGCTCCGGGTCAGTTGTACCCTATTCCAGAGGATGTACCTCCAGCGTTGAAGCGATCGCTCCAGCAAGTCGGGATTACTGGATTATACGGGCATCAAGTAGAAGCGTTACTGCAACTCAGAAGCGGCAGAGATTTATCCCTAGCCACACCCACAGCTTCAGGCAAAACCCTCTGCTATAATCTAGCGGTTCTAGAATCCTGCCTCAATCAACCCAGAAACTGCGCTCTCTATATTTTTCCCCTCAAAGCGCTGGCGTATGACCAATTGCGGAAACTTCAGCGTATCGTTGCCACCCTTCCTTCTTCTCAACGGCTAAAAGTTGGGCAGATAACGGGGGATACTCCCTATAGCGATCGCAAACAACTCTTTCTCCCCCACCCTCCCCATATTCTGGCAGTTAGTCCTGACTTACTCCACTACCAACTTGAAAAAGTGCGGCGACTGGAGGAATGGCAACCTTGGCGGGAGTTTCTGTTGCGCCTGCATTGGGTAGTCATTGACGAAGCCCATACCTATATTGGTGCATTTGGCGCTCACTTTGCTAATTTAATGCGCCGCTTGCGTCGTGCGGTTGATAGTGTCGGTGGAAATAGCGATCGCCTTCAGTTTATTTGCTCCTCTGCCACCATTGGCAATCCAGCAGAAATGGCACGGCGTTTTAGTGGCAGAACTCACCAACCCGAACGACTGCATTTAATAGACACAAGTGAGGCGACGGCTTCCGAACAAACCATTCTCTGGGCAACCCCCAGTCAAACTGCCAATCCCGATGCTTGTAAGATAATCCTATCGCTGTTGCACCATTCCTTAAGCGGGATTGTCTTCTGCAATTCTAGAGCGGCTGTTAAAAATTTAATTGAATTGGTGCAACGAGAGACGAGCAGGCAAGGGGTTGGCTATTTAGCTAAAAAGGTAGCACCGTTTTATGGTTCTCTCAAAGGCGATCGCCGTCGCCGTTTGATTCAGCAGTTGGGAACGGGGGAGGTTAACGTCATTGTTTCTACGTCAGCGCTGGAAGCAGGGATTGACTTACCGGAACTCGACTGCTGTGTCATTCGCGGTTATCCCGGTTCAATTATGTCATTTCGCCAGCGCTTAGGACGGGTGGGACGGCAGAATCCAGGATTAATTATCTTCCTCCCCGTCGCTCAGAATCCCCTCGATTACTATTACGGACAGTACCCGCAACAGTTACTCTCAGAAACGGTGGAAAGTGCCGCTTTCAATCCTGATTATCCCACGATTTTAAGTAAGCATTTAGAGTGCTGCTGTGTTGAAAGCGGTTTACCTCTAGTTGAGGTAGAACTTAACTTTGGCACAGCCGGCGGTATTGTGGCATCTGGACTGCTGGAACAGCGGAAACTGTTTCTATCATCCCATCACTGCTTATGGGCGTCGGGATATCCCCACCGAGGTGTCAATCTCAGAGGGAATGCACTTTCCAGCGTTGAGTTGGTAGATATTAGTACAGGCGAAACCTTTGAGGAAATGTCCTTAGAGATAGCCTATCGAGAAGTTTTTCCCGGTGCGATTTATACCGCTAGTGATGAGGGGGGGAATTTAGTTACCTATCGCTGTGAAAGCTTGAATTTAGAAAGCAATAAGGCACTGTTGCAACCGCTTCCTTCCAATCCAGGAATTTTCACTCAGGCAGAGACTAGTTTAGAAATTCAATGTTTGGGAAGACTGGAGGAACCTAAGATTATCGCTACCGACTTTCCGGAAGGAAGATTGCGGTTGCGGTTGAATTGGGGGGAAATTACTACTGTTGTGAAAGGATATAAGATATTGAGCCGAGACTATCGGCTGACTTGTACAAATGTTACCTGTCTAAACTATCATCAACCGCTATCGGGGAAAGCTTGCTCAGTTTGCCGCCGTCAACTGTACTATGCAGAAGTAACGCAGGTGAAGGAGGAGGTTCCATTTCAGCAGCCTTATCGCAGTAATTATCAAGCGCCTGTGGTGAAGGTGGAGATTAATCCTGGGGTAGTTGAAGCGGTAGTTGAGAAGGTTAATGTCCTTAAGTCTGAAATTAAAGCAGAATACGGTAATGCGATTCCTGATGTTTTAAAAGAGCTTTGGACGAGTAGTCCTGATTGGGTAGCGTTGCATAGTTTAGGGCATCAAATTATTTTTGCACTGCCGATGGTGGTTCTTTCATCGAGTCAGGATGTTAACTGTGTAGTGGAGAAAGAGGACAAGCGGGTGGTTGGCTATTTCTTCGATACCTGTGATGGGGGAAATGGTGCAGCCGAGGCAATTTTTCAGCAGTTACCTGTATTGGCGGCTAAAGCGAAGTCTTTGGCAAGTATTTGTGATTGTGCTGATGGTTGTCCAAGGTGTCTAACTCAGTCAGGGTGTCCACAACAGAATGCAGGGTTGCATAAGGAGGTGGGGTTGTTTTTGTTGAGAGCTATTGGTTCTGAAGTCGAATCAGCTTGAATACCTGTAATTCAGCTATTCCGCATTTAAATTGCACCAGTGGCAACAACCCGTCAGTGGTTAAAACCACTGTCTCATAGCTTGCATTCGTCTTGCATAGGACTGGATAAGACTTGTAGTCCATTTCAATGGACTTAAGCTATTAGCCCAGAGTTAAAACTCCGGGCTAGTTTTCGGGTTTACTGACAATGGTGCAAGATGTGAGCATAGCGATCGCGTTTCTCGTTCTCCTTGCATCTCACATCATAATCTAAGCGATCGCTCCTTACAGCAGTTCCCGATGTTATGAAGTACAGTTGTCTGAGTTTGCCAGCGCTGGCAGATGGCGTTAGCAATATCTGAGGGTGAAGACAAATGTGCTGAACTCACTGCACCCCCCAATTCCCGCCAGAGAGTGTTGATAGTTCATTGGGTGAGAACCGTGAACCATGGCTACATCAGCGATTGTTGCAACCATCACCCCTTAACCGAACCCGCCAAAATCCCCCGCACAAAATACCGTTGAAGCGCAAAAAATACAATGAGCGGCACAATCATCGTAATAAATGCACTCGCGGTCAGCAAGTGCCAATCCTCCCCGCGAGAACCCACCAATGTAGTTAAACGCATCGTTAAAGGTGCAACGTCTGGTGTCCCTCCCAAGTAAACTAAAGCTACCAACAAATCATTCCACACCCATAAAAACTGAAACACGGCAAACGAAGCGATCGCAGGTAGAGAAAGGGGTATAATTAACCGAGTAAATGTTGTCAAATGAGACGCCCCATCTACGGCGGCGGCTTCAATTAAATCCTTTGGTAACGCACCAATATAATTGCGCAGTAAATAAATTCCCAGAGGCATTCCGTAACCCGTATGGGCTAACCAAATTCCTAAAAACGAGCCTGATAATCCAAACAGATTGTAAGCTCGCAACACTGGAATTAAGGTCATTTGTAATGGTACGACTAATAAACCTACTACCGTAATAAATAATACCTGACGACCCGGAAACTTCATCCAGGCAAAGGCATAGGCAGCAAAGGTAGCAATGGCAATAGGAATTATCGTAGCGGGAATGGCAATGGTAAGACTGTTAAGAAACGCTTGCCCCATCCCTTCGGCAGTGAATACTTCGATATAATTCCCTAACTGATACTGAGTGAAATCAAAGGGGTGTTGAAACACCGTCCACCAACCACTATTCAATAGGTCATCTCGGTATCGTAAGGAACTAATAAATAACCCCATAGTAGGTAATGTCCAGATTAAAGAGATGACAACTACAGCTAAATGAACCGGGACGCTGTTGCAGAATTTCTGAAGACGTTTCACTGAACTATCTTTACGAGAATGTTTCTTAGGCTTCATCGAGTTGCCTCCTGCTGACGGAAGCGGCGGATATTACTAATCATCACGGGAATAATAGCCAGTAACAAGATAACCGCGATCGCACTCCCCCGTCCAAAGTCCCGATAATTGAACATTTCTTTAATCATGCGGCTCGCAACCACTTCTGTACCTTGATTGCCAGCAGTCATCACGTATACAATATCAAAAACTTTCAGTACCATAATCACTACCGTCGTTGCCACCACAGCCAGGGTAGAACGAATCATAGGGATGGTAATGCGCCAGAAAATTTGCCATTCATTCGCACCATCCATCCGTGCAGCCTCGATAATATCGTTGGGAATACCTTTAACCGCAGCGGAGAGTAAAATTAAGCAAAATCCTGTTTGCAACCATATCATAATCGCAATCAGGGCAAAGTTATTAATGGAGCGCTCCACTAACCAACCTACTGGTTCAAATCCCAGACTAGTAACAATACCATTGAGTAACCCAATTTGCTCTGAACCAGATGGACGAAAGGCGTAAACAAATCGCCAAATCACGCTAGCGCCGACAAAGGAGATTGCCATCGGCAAAAAGATTAGAGACTTAGAAATGGGTTCGTAGCGTACCCGATCCATCAGCACGGCTAAAATTAAGCCCAAACCCACACTAAAACCCGTTACGAGAACTAGCCATAGCAAATTGTTACGAAAAGCAACTAGCATGGTGTCGCTGGTAAAGGCAAAAATGTAGTTATCCAGTCCGATAAAATTTTGCGATCGCCTGTCAAAAAAGCTGATGTAAATCGTATTTATAGTAGGGAAAACTAGGTAAGCCGTTAATACAATGAGGGCAGGGGCTAAGTATACCCACGGCAGAATACGCGATCGCCATTTATCAGGCAGGAAATTTACGAGGTAATTCATGCCATAAAATAAGGCGATAATCCCCCCACAACCGAGAATGACGGCAAGGATGACACTAAAAATTTTCATAATTTATAATTCATAATTGCCTGATATTCAATCCGAAGCTGTGTAATCGATGGGTTCTCTTCCTCAATAAAAGTATCCCGGCGGATTTCAGAGAATCCCAATTCCTTAAACTGGGCAAGTTCAGACTCTGACAGGTGCCAGGGAGGACCATCGGGTTCGGCATCGGTATCACGAAAGCGAGTAATCACTAACAGTGTTCCTCCTTTCGTCACCCAAGACGCGATCGCTTCGATCACCTCAGATCGCACATTCAAGGGTAACGCTTGGATGTTGCGCGATTCCACAACCAAATCGAAGGCACGATGCCATTCCGGATTGGGGGCAAACAAATTAGCAACAAGGTAGTTTACTGAAGAATCTGGGAATCGTTTCTGGCACCAAGCGATCGCAGTTGGAGAAATATCAAATGCTGTCACCTTGAAGCCTAACCTAGCCAAGGCTTCAGCGTCATCCCCCAACCCACAGCCGATGACAAGTACACAGCGATTGTCACCCTGGATTTGATAACGATCAAGCCAATCTTGCAGGTAGGGATGAGGCGTCAACTTCGCCCATGGCACTTGTTCTGGATTCTCATTCGCTTCGGAATATAAGACTTCAAACCATCCCGATGGATCAGATTTATCAAGCGCTTCCGTCGCTAACGACTTAACCTTCTGCCGCAAGTTTTCCGGTTGTTGTTCAAACATAGATGTTAGTGGGTAGGGGCGGGTTTAACCAAGCTATTGGTTTTCTCACCTAGATATCGGTAAACCCGCCCTCACGAAATGTGACATATATAGATTCAAAAAAGGGGTTAGGGAGGATCGAACCGATGACATTTTAACCTTAATCAGCAGCCGACCAACTCTCTTCAATATCCTTCAACACCCTATCGACATCCTTCCCGCCAACATAATCAACAATACCCGTCCAAAATGCCCCCGTCCCCACTGCCCCTGGCATCATATCCGAAGCGTCATAGCGTATGATTTCAGCCTCAGCTAAAAGTTTCGCCTGACGCTTAGTGACTGCATTCGGGTAAGCCTCTAAACTCACCTGTTTGTGCGGGGAGATGTAACCCTTAATTCCTGCCAAAATTTCATGGGGTTTGACAGTTGTCAGATACTCGATCAACTGCTGTGCCTCTGGGGTATCGTTGAACATTGCAACCACCTCCCCCCCCACCAACATTGGCACGCCGAACTCTTTTTTAATCCCCGGTAGCGGAAAAACATCAACATCTTTACCCAACATCACAGTTTCGGGGAAAAACGAAGCGATAAACGTAGCTTGGCGATGCATATAACAGCCCGGTGTCTTGTCAAAAAGTGGCTTAGGTGAATCGCCGAAGGGAATGCTAATCGCTCCTGTTGTTCCACCTACTATATAGTTAGGATTAAGGGCAATCTTGCCAAACTCCTCGAAGGCATTTTTAACGGCTGAGTCGTTAAATGGAATTTTGTGGGTCATCCATTGGTCATAAATTTTGGCTCCAGCCGTGCGCAGCATGATATCTTCTACCCAATCTGTCCCTACCCACCCTGTCGCATCACCGCTTGCCATACCCAGACACCAAGGAACACCGCCATCTGCCACAATTTTGTCTGAGAGTGCCATCATTTCATCCCAGGTTGTGGGGACTTTATACCCCTTTGCCGCAAATGCTTCTGGACTATACCAAACCAGACTCTTGGCAAATACCCGATACCAGATGCCGTAGAGTTTGCCATCCACAGTACCTAAGTCAAGCCAGTTTTGAGAAAATGCCTCCGATAGTTGCGATCGCTTCAGAACGGTATCAAGGGGTACTAACTGGCTATCTCTGGCAAAGTCAGCCATCAATCCCGGTTGCGGGAACATGGCAATATCCGGTGGATTCCCAGAGTCAACGCGCACAGGTAGGAGGGTAGCAAAAGCATCCGTTCCCTCATACACGACTTTGATACCCGTTTCTTCTGTAAAAGGCGCTAATACCTGTTTGAGTTCTTCTTCACCTTTGCCGGTTACTGAACCCATAATCGTCACCGTGGGGCTGTCAGAACTTCCGCCAGAGGAGTTGCAAGCAACTAAAAGTATCGATAAACCGAGTAGTAAAGAGAGTAGCTTACCGATTTTTCGTTTGAGCATCTGGATACCGTTTTAATAGATATCGATTATAAACCAGGCAGTTAGGGCAACAAGAAATCCTGTAGAGACGTTGAAAACAACATCTCTACTCTGGGCTAATTGCTCCTCCTCATCCCCTCTATCTCCTCTACTTTTGAGTCCAACTCTCCTCAATATCTTCCAAAACGCGATCGAGTTCTTGCCCCCCCACATAATCAACAATACCCGTCCAGAATGTACCCGTACCTACCGCCCCTGGCATCATATCCGAACCATCGAAGCGCAAAACTTTTGCATTCGTTAAAATTTCTGCCTGCTGCTTGGTAACATCATCCGGGTAAGCCGCTAAACTCACCTGTTTGTGAGGTGAGAGATACCCTCCAAAACCTGCCCAGATTTCATGGGCTTTGGGTGTCACCAAATACTCCATCAACTTCCGCGCCTCTGGGGTGTCGTTAAACATACCAACCACTTCACCGGATACCAGTACTGGCGCACCTACCTCTTTTTTAATAGCTGGTAGCGGAAAAATATCAATATCCTGACCCATCACTACATTATCAGGGAGGAAGGCGGCGATAAAGCTACCTTGGTGGTGCATATAACAACTGGGTGGCTTATCAAAAAGTCCCTTGGGTGAGTCACCAAAGGGCGTACTAATTACCCCAGTTGTGCCACCCACAACATACTTGGGATTGAGGGCAATCTTACCAAACTCCTTAAACGCTGTCTTGACTTCTGGATGATTAAAAGGAATTTCATGAGTCACCCACTGGTCGTAAACTTTCGGTCCAGCCGTGCGTAACATGATATCTTCTACCCAGTCTGTACCCACCCAACCGGTCGCGTTGCCGTTTTCCATACCCAGACACCAAGGTACGCCTCCATCTGCCACGATTTTGTCTGAGAGTGCCATCATCTCATCCCAAGTTGTTGGGATTTTATAGCCCTTTGCTGCAAATGCCCCTGGATTGTACCAAACTAAGCTTTTAACGAAAGCCCTGTACCAAATACCATACAACTTGTTATCAACAGTACCCAAATTCAGCCAGTCTTTGGCATAGGCATCCGAAAGCTGATTTGTATCCATGAAGGTGTTGATGGGCACGAGTTCACCTTCTCTAGCAAAGTCAGCCATCAAACCCGGTTGTGGAAACATGGCAATATCTGGGGCATTTCCAGAGTCAACTCGCACGGGTAGGAGGGTAGCAAACTCATTGGTTCCTTCATACACTACCTTGATACCCGTTGCTTCAGTAAAGGGGGCTAATGCTTTTTGAAGTTCTTCTTCACCTTTCCCGGTGACAACTCCCATAATCGTAACCGTACCGCTTTTAGAAGTCTTATCTTCTGGGGAACCGCAGGCGACTAACAGCAGGGATAAACCCAGCAGCAACGTCAGCGACTGACCGACTTTTTGTCCGAACATCTTGATTTGTTACCAAAGGGAATACACTACACCGTTGCAAGCACCCTAGTTGCAAAGCGAAAAATACTTTATGTTAAGGGGGAATAGCACTGACTTAAGCCGACATACCCCGCCCTGAATTTAAAGATACTGGTGGCGAATGAATAGAGGGGTTAGACCCCTTTCCAACCCCTCTTCTCTTAGGGGAGGGGTTTTCTGAATTCGGCAAGAGTATCATTTATTTCCAGGCGATAGGAGTCAGTGCCATTCATGCTAAGAGCGATCGGCAACTATCAACACCGAACCCTTAACCGTAGCCCTTCCAAGATAACCGCAATCAAAAACCTTCGGCAACCGCTCTATCAAGGTGCATTTTCTAGGTTAACCCATCTCAGAAGAAGTCAATCTAACCGACAGAACTTGCGATCGCGGTCAAATTCAGGGTCTTGCCAAGAATAGGCAAAATGGCTTACCCCGTTGATGCGCGGCGTTTTCTGGCGTAGTGCCTGCATCTGAGCTTCTAAAGAGGGACGATTGCTGACAGATTTACCCCAAGTTCCTGCTAGTGCGGGTATCACTGGTGTGCTGGGGTCGGCTCGATCTGTCACCCGCTTGACTAAATTTTCAATGCAACCGGTGTGACCACAGACACCGTAAGACATCGGATGCCACTCCAGAGACGGCGAAAAATGATCCCAAGGCTGGAGGCGGGAATCATACCCACCCTGACCGACTACCTGGTTGGCATCAGGGAAAAATACCGCTCCTGCTGTTACTCCAGCACGTTGGGCAGGAAGTGTTGCTACTGCCAGAAAGTCCAGAACACCTTGGGCGGCGTGGGCGACACTAAGCTGCCATAGTTGCCAGTTTAGAGATGCGACTGTCTCGTTTTCACTGGGAGTACGTCCCTGCCACAGAGGTGCTCCCTCCGTGGGGTAAAGGTCTTGAACGGCTTTCACATCACTAGCACTAATGGAACCGTTACGAATGTAGCGCTGAATGAGTTCTCGCCCTTGATTGTTAAGACTCCGGTTGTAGAGTGCCTGTTTAGAGGCATCACCGTAAATCCACAAATCCTCTAGTTTGGTGGCGACAGAATCAGCTCCTGACCCGCGCGGATAGCGAATGTAATCGAATAAAATTCCGTCTGGGCGTCGCTTGAGTACAGCTTGAACGAGTTGGTAGTAATCGGTTTTGGCTTGATTGTTGTAGGGGTCGATGAAGACTTGTGACTGGTCGCGGACAAAGGACAAGCTTGTTTCTCCCCGACCATTACGGGCTAGCACTCCTTTTCGGTCGAGGCGTTGGGCATAGGTGTAGCCAAAATTCATTGTGAACATCCAGGCGTAAACCTGTAAGCCCCGCTCATGTCCTTTTTGAATGGTCTGAGCTAACAAGTCTACTTGCTCAGTTCCAGGCGATCGCAAAGCCGAGAGCCAAGGCGTTGGGTTATCGGCTGAGGGAAGCAGTACCTGACCGTCAAAAAATACTTCTAGGTAAACTTTGTTGTAGCCTCGGTTAACGATGCGGTCTAGAATTTCATCAATTCCCCCAGAGCGAGCGTCACAGGGATAGACGCGCAGCCAAACGGCTTGGTCTTTGGGCCAAGTGCGAGAGCGGCACTGCCGCAAGGAATCAGCGTGCTGCTTAAGCAGGGCTTTGTAGCGGTTATCAGAATCGGGATTGCCTTTGAGGGCATTGATGCGTAAGCTTTCTTTTTGAGCGATCGCATCCTTAGAGAAATGGCAGTAGGCTGCTGTTTGAGCCTGAGCTTTCTGAGTCAAAGCATAGGGACTAATTAGACTGCTGCTAGTTAAGGTTGCTGCAACAACACTTCGACAAATATAACGCTGATATCGCGGAAAACCGTTATACATTACCTGCAAACACTACAATATAATACAAAGTGGCTGCCTTTAGTCTTAACAGACGGCTTAATCAATGGGCAAAATTATATAGGGTTTGGGCTGCATTCTCTGTCTTCAGCGATTTTTCTGGCTATTCCGGACGTTTGCTCCGAAATTTCTCAGTGTTTCCTTGAGTTTGCCATTTTTTTTAAGTAGAGACGTTGCAGGCAACGTCTCTACTTAGCTTCAGCAAAAAATTGAGAAGGCGGAGCGTAAACCCAAGATTGATGGCTAATAACTCCATGCTATTAGCCATCAAGCGTCAAAACCTTTAAGCACCCCGCTGCAAAGCTCTCTCTACCTGCCGAAATTCCTGTTCTAGCCGTTTCTTTAGTTTTTCCGGCAGAGGACGGTTGGGATAAGAACTGTAATGACCGGCTAAGGAATTCAAAGCAGTTCTCATGGTAGTAAAGGAACTGAGGTTTGCCACAGAGCCATCTCGCCGATAGCGAGAGGCAAATTCATTGATGTTTTGACGCGCTTCTGACTGAGCCGCAGCCTTATCTGGCGCATCTTTGGGTAATTCAATGGCGGCTCTCAGAGTATTCAGCAACGTCAAGGTATCCTGGCGGTAATCCCCAGTGAAGCCTGTGGTACTGCTTGCTGAACACCCCATTAGACCAATCATAACAACTAAGACAAGGGCAACAAGACGGGATAAGTAGCGCTTCATAAGTATGATTCACAACAGACGGATTTTCAAAATTAGAACTGATCCTAACCCGGAATGGTGCATCGGGGATCGTCTCTAGATGACGGATTAGGATAGGGCTTGGAGTTTTCGCTGATAGCTATTCGCTCAGAGCGATACTTAGAGCTTGAGCAATTTTTCAGAGTTTGACCGATCAATAGGAGTGTAACGGCACAGGCTTTATTCAATTGATAGTTTATTCTTATGATTACTATTCAAAATAATTATCCTTAACGCCGATAAAGACATAAGTGGCATTCTTAAACGCAATCCTCAGATAGTCTCTCTATCCTGCTTAACACATCAGTTTTACCTAAAAGTATTACTTTTGTTGTTTTCGTTTTTCAATCGCTTCTCGCAGTCGTCGAGCTGTTTCCTCTTGAGCTTTCTTCTCTCGTTGAGATTGCTTATCGTTATTGCTCTCTCCCATGATTAAAGCTCCTAACCATTCATTATGTTAATTCGATAATTAACGAATGGGGTAGAGCTGAGGATGAGGGGGGGGAAACACCCCTGATAGCAATCCTTACGAAAGGACTGACGCCAACAGCCACATTTCTTGAGGTAATAAAAACCCCACTGGGATGACTGGGAGTGGGGTCGGGAATGAATGAAACTGCACTGTTGATCTTACGGGTTTGCCTTTGAAAAAGCATCACCCATTCTGTTCATCCAGGTGGGTGATGCTAGTCATTGAGGTACTTCACAAGCATGAGAACTGCTATATTCATGCTTCATAATTACGATGCCTTGGTCGATTCTTGTGAATCACTCGCAGAGCTTTCGGCTTTATTTTTCTCTTGAGCACGCTGTTCCCGTTTTTTGCGATCCGCTTGAATGGCATCTTGTATAGCAATCTGCGCCTGAGCCATTTTTTCTAGGTTACTGCGGTACAACTCCAAATCTTTTTGCAATTTTTCTTCGGGAAGATGCAAAGCTTCACCTATTTGCCTGAGTGTCTCGGTAACTTGCTTTTGGTCTTTGACCAACTCCGAGTCAGCCTCTTCTAGGAGGCTATACAAGCCAATTGCAAACAGACGACTGTATTTAAACTTAGGGTTGTCCGAGATACCTACCATAGTGGTATGCAGATCCGGAGCGCTATCTAAGGGCGTTGGCGAATTCAACCAGGAGATGAATTGTTGCCCCGACCAAGGCTCTGCCGCTGTTTTTAACCGTAGAGCATCTTGCTGGTATTGCTGTGGGTTATCCCCAACTGCCTTACAAAGGGCTTCAAAGATGGATTCTTTATCTCGTTCCGGTTGATAGCCTTGCATGAAGCGGTTAAAGGATGTTACGACTCCCAATGCATAAATTGGATCGTAGTGGAAATCCACATTCACCGATAACAGATGCATCTCTACCATCAACTCTTCTACCACTCGTCGGTAAATTGAGTTAATCGGACGGGTGTGATAGTTATAAAAATCTCGTTTGGTATCCGAGACTGTGCGAAGATTATCCACAAAGCCGAATTGATTTGGTATTTGATCCCATTGTCTCCCTTAAGGACACGTTTGCCAAGGTTATCTATTCTAGAGGGACTCAACTCGAGGATCGCGTAGCATTAGCGATGGGGGGCAGTTAACATTTAATCCTAGGCGGTTCTGATGCTACCTCTAGCGTTAGCGAATGGCTGCTATCGCCCGAAATCCACCACGATAAAAGCGTTAATAAACATCAATGACTTTTCCGACAGAGCTAATTACCCTGGCACGCTACATGGCTGGCGAATTCGACAACCAAAAGCAAGCACTTGCCGAACCTGCCTGGTACGTTCACCTCCGCCTCTGGCAACGACCTGTACCCCTATTTACTGAAGATAGCTTAACTCTCTTTGCTGAACAAGCCAGTATTGTTAACCTTGATCACCCCTACCGTCCCCGCATCCTGCGGCTACAGCTAATCGAGACAAATCCTGTCTTATTGCAGGTGCAATATTACATGATTAAGGAGCCAGAAGCGATTGTAGGGGCTGGTCGTAACTTAGAGATGTTAAAGCAACTCACAACCGAACAAATCGAATTTTTACCGGGCTGTGTTCTCAAGGTTCAACCGCGCCAAGTTGGATTAAATTCCTATGAGTTCTCCGCTTCATCGGCAACAGGTAGCCCTTGTCGCTTTAGTTATCAAGGCAACAACTACCAAGTTTCTCTTGGTTTTGAGGTGACAGAGGCAGAATTTCGCAGCTATGACAAGGGCATCGATCCCGCAACCGGAAAAGCCATTTGGGGAGCCTTACTCGGTTCATTTCGGTTCACCAAGCGTCAAAATTTTGCGGCTGAACTCCCCGTTTGATTGTCACTTGTCAGCGAGTGGCAAAGGATGGGAGTAACGGATGTAATGGATAATTTATCAATTCTCATTTACTAATGACTAATGACCAAATGTCAGGTTGCTATGCTCCGGGGAACCCCCTCAAGAGCTTCCTCCTCGGTTTCAAAGATTTCAAATACTGAATCCATCATAGTTACTTCAAACACCAGCTTGGCTTCGGGATGAACATTACAGATGCGGAAGCTACCTTTAACTTTGTCAGCATCTCGCATTCCTGCCACCAAGGATGTTAAACCAGAACTGTCAATAAAATTAACTTGACTGAGATTGACGACCACATGGCGACTGAGCTTAGAAATAGATTCTTGCAACTTGAGACGAAATTGCCAAGCTGTAGTAATATCTAAGCGTCCCATAGGGGCTAAGACAATAACAGTCGTTCCCTCTTTTGTCGTATACGTTTTTTGATCAATATGAATCATCAGTGACCTCCTTCCAGCAGCAGCTCCTTTCGATCGTCAAGAGGAGTCATGTAGCTTAGGGTTGTTCCCGCTCGCGTCAATGAAGGCTCGAACACTCCATTTGAGCCACGAAGCTCGATCCAGTTCAGATAAAGTCAACTCAACCCCTCTCCCAGCCAGCACGCTTGTCCCGTTTTCCTTTCTGGGTAAGAGGGAACAGGTAGAGTCAGACTCCTCCTTAGTTACCCCCCTTACAGAGAAAGATAGGTAGAACGGTTTTACGCACAGCCTGCGCGAAGGAAAGAAGTTGGAAAATAGGTGAACC
Organism: Coleofasciculus sp. LEGE 07092; assembly: GCF_015207375.1. GTDB lineage: Bacteria > Cyanobacteriota > Cyanobacteriia > Cyanobacteriales > Coleofasciculaceae > LEGE-07092. Next base: position 14,358 of record NZ_JADEWY010000020.1, read on the forward strand.
GAACCGTATTGCAACAAGTACCTCGATCGAGCAGCCTTCGCTACTTATCCCCCCCGTAGTTTAACTCAGATATCTTCTGAGGTAGCAGGTATCCAGTTCGCCCAATCTTGAGGTTTGAGGAAGGTTTGGTACAACTGAGCTTCTGGAGTATTGGGTTGGGGTTGGTAGCCGTATTCCCACCGGACTAAGGGAGGGAGAGACATGAGAATGGACTCAGTACGTCCATTGGTTTGCAAGCCAAAGATGGTGCCTCGGTCGTAAACCAGGTTAAATTCTACATAACGACCCCGACGATAGAGCTGGAAGTTTCGTTCACGATCGCCATACTCGAGCCCTCGCCGCCCCTCAACAATGGGCAAGTAAGCGGGTAAAAAAGCATTACCACACTCCTGCACAAAAGCAAATAGTTCTTCCCAGGGGCGCAAATTTAACACTCCAACTTGATTGCTATAAGTTGCTGCTTCGCCCTCGAGGTGAGGACCCCGATACAGTGTTCCCCGTCCATCTTGATAGTCAAAAAACAGTCCACCAACACCCCGCATTTCTTGGCGGTGTTTCAGATAGAAATATTCATCGCACCAGCGCTTGAAGACGGGGTAATAGTCAGTGTGGTGAGCGTCGCAGGCGGTTTTAAAGGTTTTGTGAAAATGAGCTGCATCTTCGGCGAAGGGATAGTAAGGGGTTAAATCTGCGCCGCCGCCAAACCACCAAACCGGTCCAGCCTCAAAATAGCGATAATTTAGGTGAACTGTGGGGATGTAAGGATTGCGGGGGTGCAGTACCATGGATGTGCCAGTGGCAAAGAAGCCATGTCCGGCTGCCTCTGGGCGCTGGGTTAAGATTGAGGGCGGAAGCTGAGTGCCCCATACTTCCGAAAAGTTTACCCCTCCCTGCTCAAAGACAGCACCGTCCCGAATAACACGGGAACGCCCGCCGCCGCCTTCTTCTCGCTCCCACGTATCTTCTTTGAAGGTACTAACACCATCTACCAGGGTGAGAGCCTCGCAAATCGAGTCTTGTAGCTGCTGCATAAACAGCTTGACTCGTTCCCTAGAGTTAGTGGGAGGTAAAGAAGTAGTGGGGGTCGTTACGTCTGTCTGAAAAGCTGTCATAATTTCAAGTCAATGCAGTTAAATCAAAAACGAATAGCTGCTAAAAGAATAGTTTGATGGTTCAAGGGTTTATTTTAAGCTAAGTGCGTAACGGTGTTCTAGCACCACCATGCGATCGCTTCCCTGTCTGGAGAATCTTGACCGAGTTGTTTTATCAAAAATCTTGGGTCTAAAAGCCCGTCGTGCCAAGTCAGTTCAGGAAATGGCTAGAGCATTTCGGGGTCAAGTTCGGCAAGATAACCGTAGCGGTTAATCCGGCATATACCTCCCAGGAATGTTCTAACTGTGGTGCGATAGTCAAAAAGTCTCTGTCAACGAGAACCCACATCCACAGACGTGGGTTTGTTCTGGATAGAGACTGGAACGCCGCCATCAACATCCTGAAATTAGCCTTGAGTATGGTTAATTATCCTTAGAGGAGTTGCCAATCCATTCTGTAGTAGGATGTTTAGGCAACACCCCTAACCTAAGATAAAAGATTTGCCAGAGGGTCGCTACAGGAGGTGTGGTTGTGATTCTTAACTTTTCCTTCAAGTTAATTGCTGGTCGAGAGGGGATTTTGTGCAAGTTTTCCCTCTTGAGAACCTATCGTGTTTTAAGTAGCGCTCCGGTAGACGTACTCTGGCAAAAATTAATCAATCTAGCAGATGTTTCCTGGCATCCCCTCTTCTCCAGCACCAATGCACCTCAAGGGCTAATCGCCAAACCCGGTTTGATTTATCAAGTGGTGACTCGTTTGACCCCAATTCCGGTGCGAATTTTTGTTGAACGGGTACTACCGGGCGAACTACTCAGCGTCCGTATCCTGGCAATTCCTGGCGTAGAGAATCGAGTAACCTACCGAGTTGAATCTGCGGTTTGCGGTACTTACGTATCTTACTCAATGACACTGCGGGGTTGGTTGTCTCCGTTACTCTGGTGCTTGATTCGTCCCTACGCGGCGCGTGTGGCATCTGAATTAGCTCAGGCAGCCGAGCAAGCGGGAGTCCTTTAAAGGGTTTGTCCTTTGTCAAATCAAGGACCAATCACTTTTGACACTCCCCTGGCTAAAGCCGAAGGGATTCTTCGTTCATAAATCCAACTTGCCCTGACAGGACTTCGACAACGCTCAGTCCAACCGGAGTAGAGGTCGAATCTCCCGAAGCGTTCGGATCTAAGATCCAAGTTCCAGTATGCCCTACCGTACTCAAGGCTAGTTTCAGGATGTTGATGGCAGCGTTCCAGTCTCTACCTAAGATGAATCCACATTCACAAACATGGGTTCTCGTTGACAGAGACTTTTTGACTATCGCACCACAGTTAGAACATTCCTGGGAGGTATATGCCGGATTAACCGCTACGGTTATCTTGCCGAACTTGACCCCGAAATGCTCTAGCCATTTCCTGAACTGACTTGGCACGACGGGCTTTTAGACCCAAGATTTTTGATAACTAATGACTTATGACCGGAACCCATTAAGATCTATGAAGAATCGAGGAAGCAATTGCTCCTGGGTTGTCTGTAGGCAGGAATGGGAACGTTACTATGGTTGATACTAATTCAGTTTTAGAGGTATTGAGACCCGTCCAAGACCCCGAACTCCGCAAGAGTTTGGTGGAATTGAACATGATTCGCAATGTCAAAATGGACGGGAGTACGGTCAGCTTTACGTTAGTGTTGACAACTCCGGCTTGCCCTTTGCGAGAATTTATCGTTGAGGATTGCCAGAAAGCGGTTAAGCAGTTACCGGGGGTCGAAGATGTGGTGGTGGATGTGACAGCCGAGACACCTCAGCAAAAATCCCTACCGGATCGCACAGGCATTGAGGGCGTAAAAAATATTGTTGCCGTCTCTAGTGGCAAGGGTGGCGTCGGCAAGAGTACTGTTGCAGTGAATGTCGCTGTGGCACTAGCACAGTTGGGTGCTAAAGTCGGTCTAATTGACGCGGATATTTACGGACCCAACTCAGCGGCAATGCTGGGGTTAGGAGACGCTAAAGTAAAAGTGCAACAAAGTCCCCAAGGTGAAGTACTCGAACCCGCATTTAACCATGGGGTTAAATTGGTATCCATGGCGTTTTTAATTGACCCAGACCAGCCAGTTATTTGGCGAGGACCGATGTTAAATGGGATAATTCGCCAGTTTCTCTACCAGGTCAATTGGGGACAATTGGATTATCTGATTGTGGATATGCCACCGGGAACGGGCGATGCCCAGCTAACGATGTGTCAGGCGGTGCCAATGGCTGGGACAGTAATCGTGACGACACCGCAAAACGTGGCGCTGCTAGATGCTCGTAGGGGTTTGAAGATGTTTCAGCAACTGGGGGTATCGGTGCTGGGGATTGTGGAAAATATGAGTTATTTTATCCCGCCGGATTTACCTGATCGCCAGTATGATTTGTTTGGTTCTGGTGGTGGCGAGAAAACCTCGCAGGAACTCGGTATCCCCTTGCTCGGTTGCATTCCCCTAGAAGTTTCCTTGAGAGAGGGAGGTGATCGGGGTTTGCCGATTGTGGTGGCTGAACCTGAGTCAGCGTCAGCTCAAGCAATCGTCGCGATCGCTAAAGCTATGGCTGCAAAAGTCTCGGTTGCTGCTCTGGGTAGCAGTTAGTCTTTTTAGAGTAAAATCTCTTTCAAAATTCCTGACTGTTACATTCGATCTACGCTAATTGCTAAAAGACTCCAATCCCTAGCCACTTGTTTTATGTTGCAAAGGTCAATTACTGGTATTCGCTGGAAGTCATTCCTAGCCTCGTGGCTGGAGATGGACTGGCAGTTATTAATTATTAGTGTTGGGCTCACCTTCCTTGGAGGGGTGATGATTCACAGCGCTGAACTCAACGATGCACTGTCAGACTGGTGGTGGCACTGGCTCATTGGTGGCATTGGCTTGGGGCTGGTGCTATTGATTGCGCGATCGCGTTACGAAGCCCTTCTCCAATGGCACTGGTTTGTTTATGGCTTTACCATCTTCTTCCTGATTGCGGTGAGATTCATTGGTACTGATGCCAACGGTTCCCAACGGTGGATTAACATTCTTGGCTTCCACGTTCAACCCTCTGAATTCGCCAAGCTGGGATTAATTATCACCCTAGCGGCGCTTCTCCATTCTCGACCGGCATCAACCTTGAGTACGGTTTTTAGAGTATTAGGGGTAGCCTCAGTTCCCTGGCTCCTCGTATTTTTGGAACCTAACCTGGGAACTTCACTGGTATTTGGTGCAATTACTATGGGGATGCTCTATTGGGGTAATGCCAATCCTGGCTGGCTATTGCTAATGATTTCTCCCATTGTCTCGGCAATTCTGTGCAACGTGTTTTTGCCAAGTTGGTTTGTTTGGATAGCAGCAATGGCAGTTATTGGCTGGCGCACCTTACCTTGGCCCCTGTTGGGTTCCTTGGGGGCTTTGGTCGTTAATGCCGTCTCAGGAGGCTTGGGAAACCTGTTGTGGGGGCTGCTCAAGGATTACCAAAAACAGCGACTCACGTCCTTTTTAGACCCCGATAAAGATCCTCTAGGCACCGGATACCACCTGATTCAGTCGCGGATTGGTATTGGTGCCGGTCAGCTTACAGGCAGGGGGCTTTATGAGGGGACTCAAACCCAACTCAATTTCATTCCTGAACAACATACAGACTTTATTTTCTCTGCCATTGGGGAAGAACTGGGTTTTGTCGGATGTGTATGCGTCCTATTTGCTTTCTGGTTACTTTGTTTGCGCTTGGTGATTATTGCTCAAAACTCTAAAGACAACTTTGGTTCTCTAATCGCCATTGGTGTTCTATCGATGATCGTGTTTCAGACTGTGGTGAATATTGGCATGAATATTGGCTTGGCTCCGATTACGGGGATTCCGTTGCCTTTGCTGAGTTTCGGAAAAGCGGCGTTGCTAGCGAACTTTATAGGTATTGGGTTGGTGGAGTCTGTTGCCAATCACCGACATCGATTGCGGTTTTAGTCATTGGTTCTTCGTCATCAGTCATTTCTGAATAAGCGTTAGCAATAACCAATGGCTGGTGACTCATAGTAAGCTAATAAACGGACACTCAGTTGAAGCAACCGAAGTAACCTATGATTCTTCCTGGCTCGATTGTGCGCGTAACCAATGCCGACGACATCTATTACAAATTTGAGGGGCTAGTCCAGCGTATTAGCGATGGCAAGGCTGGCGTCCTGTTTGAAGGCGGCAACTGGGATAAAATCGTAACCTTTAACCTGTCAGAATTAGAAGAAGTAGACCTGACGGCAGGAAAAAAAGGAAAATAGTTATTAGTCATTTGCCCTTGCTGATTGGTAATTCCGAAGGACTAAAGACAAAGGACAACGGGCAAAACCTATGCGTCTTCCCCTACCCCAATTTGCCATTGGCGATCGCCCTGACCATCATATTGCTGAGGTGATCGAAACTGCAACTACAGAATTTCTGGCTCAGTGTTTGGAACCAGAAGATTTGAGTTTTCCTGTTATGCCTCCCTTTGGCAGTTGGTTAAAGTCAGTGGATGAAGAATCGGGGAATCAAGTTATAGCAGTGGTTTACCACGCAACTACTAGCCCGATTGATTCCGTTCACCGGGCGGTAGCACTAGGATTGTCGCTGGCAGAATTACGGGAGCAGCAGCCTCAGATTTTTGCCATGCTCAAAACGGAGTTCCGCGCTGCCATTGTGGGATTCACGCCTCCGACTGAAGGGAGAAACGGTGCGCAGCCGCCTCTGGGTTCAGTATATCAATACCTGCCACCCCGCCCACCCCAAATTCACCAAGCCGTCTACAGGTGCCAACCCTCAGAAATTATTCACTTCAGCGAGGAGTTGGATTTTTTGCGAACACTCTTACAGGTGAAGGGAGCACCCATTGAGGCGTTAACAGCAGCGGCGATTCGAGAAATTTATCAACTGCGTCAGGGCGATCGCAATTGGCTAGTGCAGGCGGGACGAACCCTGAGCATTTTGTTGAAGGATGACTACGATCGCTTGCGGTATATTTTGAGTCAACTGCATTGGTGACCATTTAATGGGAATCGAGTTCAGAACCAATAGCCCCCAAAAAAAATAAGCCCAACTCGTGCAATTAGGTATTTCTCGGTACGTGAAAGCGCACGCCTGCAAACATTTCCTGATGATTATCTCATACATGGCTCTTGGACAGAGAGTATGAGGCAGTTAGGAAATGCTGTTCCTGTTCGACTAGCCGAAATTGTAGCAGCAAGTGTCCGAGAGCAGATACTCAGAAAAGTTGGATAAGAGCCACTTAACCGGGGGGCCATTGCATCTGGCGTCCCCCTAAGATATGTAAATGTAAGTGATCAACCGTTTGACCGCCATCAGACCCGTTATTAATCACTAGACGATAGCCGTTTGTCAAACCTGCTTGTTCAGCAACACGCTTGGCAGTTAGCAGCAGGTGTCCCATTACAGCATGGTCTTCTGACTCCGCCGCTGCTAGTTGGGGGATGGGTTTTTTGGGAATAATGAGAATGTGAACGGGAGCTCGAGGGGCGATATCTTTGAATGCCAGGACTAAATCGTCTTCGTAGACGATGTCAGCCGGAATTTCTCGACGGATAATCTTACTAAAGATGGTTTCACTCATCCTGACTCTCTATTCGGTATAAATGCTTACCACATAAATGCTTACCACGAAATTATCACAGACTGGAGGAAAAAGCGTAAGATTGCATAAAAGATAATTAAGAAATTCTTCGTTTACGACCAACTCCAGCATAATCTGTTGTCTGAATCCCTTGACCACTCAATAATAGTTTTTCACACTGAAATCACAGAAGTAGAAAAATCTGCCCATGTCCATTGAAAAACTTCAGCCTGCCGACAAAGGTGCTGTTGGCGTTTATATGCCGTACTACCAGGGAAACAAGCGCACGCTACTGCCCCTGGCAATCAGTCTCTACCAACAAGGCTCCTTAGAGGGGCAGCGCCAGATTGAAGGGGGTGATAGCATTCCCTTTGTAGCAACCTGGTATGTCTCAAAGCTGCCTTCGGAATTAACTCGGTGTCGGTTCCAGTTTGATGGCAATGCGGAGCTGAGTTACGAAATCATGATGGCAAATTCTGAGTTCATCAATTACTTAATCGAAGTGATTATGCATTTCAAGCGATCGCGGGCGACGGATTTTTCGCAGACGTTTTACCGAAAACTGCTACGGATTGAGGAGTAAACTCGAGTTGAAATCTTACAGGAGTGAAATCAGGGGTGGCAAAATCTGCTAAATATTTATTGGTCGGGTCAACAGAAGCTTACAGCGGCAAGTCAGCGACAATTCTGGGAATTGCCCATCAGTTACAAGAAAAAGGAATCGATATCTCCTACGGTAAGTTACTGGGAACCTATCGCCAAGGCAGGCAACCGGAAGCAGAAGAAGAAGATATCGGGTTTATGACGAAAGCACTGAACTTGCCTTCAAATCGAGTATGCTTTCCCCTACTGTCTTTAAATACCGAGACAATCCAAAAACGCCTGAGCAAAAAGAACTCAACCCGTTATCGTCAAGAACTCAAAACCTATCTCCAGTCCCCCAGTAGCGACATGATGTTGATAGAAGGACCGGGTACTCTGTGGGAGGGTAGCCTCTTTGACTTGTCATTGCTCGACATCGCTGACGAAATTGATGCCGCAGTCCTGCTGGTTGCTCGTTTTCACCCCGTCTTACTGGCAGACGCTTTATTATCTGCCAAACAACAACTTGGCGATCGCTTGCTGGGAGTTCTGATTAACGCAATTCCCCCTAACCAGCAGTCAATAGCTCAATCAACAGTACAACCTTTTCTCGAAGAGCAAGGAATTCCAGTATTGGGAATGCTGCCCACTAGCGACTTACTGCGCAGTGTCAGCGTTCGGGAACTTGTCCGTCAGTTGCAAGCAGAAGTACTCTGCCGTAGCAACCGATTAGATTTGATGGTAGAAGGCTTGACAATCGGTGCAATGAATGTTAATTCTGCATTAAAGTATTTCCGTAAAGGCAGGAACATGGCAGTAGTGACCGGAGGCGATCGCACTGACATTCAGATGGCAGCCCTTGAAACTTCCACTCACTGTCTCATTCTCACAGGTCACTTGCCACCGCAACCGATTATCCTCAACCGTGCCGAAGAGCTAGAAATCCCAGTTCTATCCGTTGACTTAGATACGCTCACCACCGTTGAGATTATCGACCGAGCGTTCGGTCAAGTTCGCCTCCACGAACCAATTAAGGTTCAGTACCTCCAAAAGTTAATGGTCGAACATTTCGACATCGAGCGATTGATGAATCAGCTCGGTTTGGAGCCAGCCGTATCCACCCATTGAAATTCCCTTGATGCGATCGGGAAAAACCCTGTAGAGACGTTCCATGGAACGTCTTTACATTTATAGCGGTTATAGCAGTTCTCACTTACCTGAGATACAGTCCCATTCCCTATTCCCCACTCCCTACTGCCTACCTTCATCAGGGTGTACCTCACCAGATAGAGAAACGCTATATATGCTGACTTTTCCTGCAAACGTTTTATGAATCGACGCTTTTCTCCGCTCGGCTTGCCCCTTTTAGGCTTACTCCTATTTAGTCTATCCCTCTGGGTCATCCATAAAGAGCTGCGAAATTATCACTACAGCGATGTGCTCAACAGTTTGGCAGGAATACCAAAAGGCAATCTAGTTTTAGCGCTAGCATTCACCATCCTCAGTTATCTAGTTCTAACCAGCTACGATCTCTTGGCATTCCGCTACCTTCGCCGTCCCATAACCAAGGGTTTCATTGTCTTCACCGCCTTCATTAGCTACGCTGTCAGCAATAGCGTCGGGTTTGCTATTCTAACTGCCAGTACGATTCGCTACCGCCTCTACTCAGCGTGGGGAATATCTGCTGGTGCAATCACTCAGATTATTGCTTTTGGGAACCTCAGCTTTTGGCTGGGACTGTTTGCTGTCAGTGGGGTGGTATTTTTAATAGAACCCCTAGTCATTCCAGATTTACTTCATTTACCCATTGTTTCGCTACAGCCCATTGGTCTTATTTTCCTGCTCGTGGATGGAACGTACCTTTTAGGGTGTCTTTTGAGCAGGCGACAGTTCAGAATTTCTAGGTGGGTATTTTCGCTACCCTCTCCGAAACTTGCGATTAGTCAGATTGGAGTATCTGCCTTAGACTGGGCGCTAGCTAGTGCCGTACTTTACGTGTTGCTTTCTCATACTATACTGCTATCCTATCCAAGCTTTTTCAGTATCTATGTATTAGCTGTGACTGCGGGTGTTGTGAGTCACGTGCCTGGTGGGTTAGGCGTCTTTGAAACTGTAATTCTCTTGCTATTAGGCTCTAAAGTTCCAGCCGCAACAGTACTGGGAGCGCTATTAGTGTATCGGATAATCTATTTTTTGCTGCCATTGATTGTCGCTGTTGGACTACTGGGACTCTATGAACTCCATCAGCGGTTGAAGGAAAAGTAGGGAGTAAAGTAGGAGACAGGTGATGGCGAGAAAAATTACTTCCTTTAGGCGCTCATCTGGGAAATAAGTTTTTGAATCTTGATTCAACATTTCTGCCCTAAAGTATCCTAATTTGCTGAGAGTTAAACTTAAAGTCTAATACCTCCTGGCTTAATCACTTTCGTTCAATGCAACAGCCCTACACCCACACCTTTGACAATCACCTCTGGTTGAAGAATTGAGAGTGACTGTCGTAGATGGGGGTACAGATGCTGGCATCATGGGATTTATTGGTCAAGCTCACACCCGAATTGCTGCCACGTTTCCTTTTATTCCGAAAGATCGGGTTGCATATTTGCCCAAAAACTATATACTTTCGTGAAGTTAAGACAATATCATTTGCCTTTTGTGAGGAGTAGCTATGTACATCGTACAAATTGCCTCTGAATGTGCTCCCGTCATCAAAGCTGGAGGCTTGGGGGATGTCGTTTACGGTCTGAGTCGGGAGTTAGAAAATCAGGGTCATTGCGTCGAACTTATTCTGCCGAAGTACGATTGCATGCGCTACGACCATATCTGGGGACTCCACGACGCCTACCTCAACCTGTGGGTACCCTGGTATGGTGGTGTAATTCACTGTTCTGTCTATTGTGGTTGGGTACACGGGCGACTGTGCTTCTTCATCGAACCCCACTCCCAGGATAATTTCTTCAATCGAGGCTGTTACTACGGTTGCAACGACGACAATATGCGGTTTGCCTTCTTCAGCAAAGCCGCTTTAGAATTTCTGTTCAAGAGCAACAAGCGCCCCGATGTTATCCACTGCCATGACTGGCAAACCGGCTTAGTCCCTGTCATGCTCTTCGAGAACTATAAATATGAAATGGGCAATCAGCGGGTTTGCTACACCATCCACAACTTTAAACATCAGGGTATGGGAGGAGCCGAAACGCTTTGGGCAACGGGTCTAAATCAAGAAGCATATTTCTTACAATACGATCGCCTGCGCGATAACTTCAACCCCTTCGCCTTGAACTTTATGAAAGGAGGCATCGTTTACTCCAACGCCGTAACAACCGTGTCACCCAATCATGCTTGGGAAGCTCATTTCAGCGAGGTGGGTTGTGGCTTAGGTCACACGTTACATATGCACCAAGATAAGTTTAAAGGGGTACTCAATGGCATCGATAATGATTTTTGGAGTCCTGAAGTTGACCGCTACATTCCCTACCACTTTACGAAAGAGAACCTGGAAGGAAAGGCGAAAAACAAACAAGCCCTGCGCGAACGTCTCCTGCTGCGCGATGTTGATAAGCCCCTGATTTCCTACATTGGTCGTTTAGACGATCAAAAAGGGGTTCACCTCGTCCATCATGCAATTTACTACGCCCTCCAAAAAGGAGCGCAATTTGTTCTGTTAGGTTCAGCCACAGAATCCGGAATTAACGCTCATTTTTGGCACGAAAAACAGTTCTTGAACGATAATCCCGACGTTCATTTAGAACTGGGTTTCAATGAAGAATTGTCCCACCTGATCTATGCTGGCGCTGACATGATTATTGTCCCCAGTAATTACGAACCCTGTGGATTAACTCAGATGATTGGCTTGAAATACGGCACCGTACCTATTGTCCGAGCAGTCGGCGGTTTAGTCAATACCGTCTTTGACCGAGACTACGACGAAAACCACTTACCTGAGGAACGCAATGGTTACGTGTTCCATCATACCGACCCTCACGCTCTGGAATCAGCAATGGATCGGGCAATTGGATTGTGGCAGGACTATCCTGAAGAATTCCGCAAACTTGTGCTTCAGGGTATGAGTTATGACTACTCGTGGAACTACCCAGCGAAGGACTATCTAGAAATTTACAGATCTATTCGACACAACCAACTTATCCCCTAGTTAAAATACGGGGGATTCCGAACGTTGTTAAGCAACAGAGTTGAGGGAATGGCACTGACTTAAGGAGTTTGTAGTCAGCAATGCGATGCCTACGATTCTGGCACGCTTTGTACTGACTAGGAACTAAGTTAGGTCAGTGCCATTCTAATTAGGTACACATCGACGCCAGTCAACAGGAAACCTGAGAACCCGTGACCCAGTTAACGTTACTCTTTACTGTTTCTTTTATAATCAGCCAAGGATTTGCTGTCGCTGTGAAAGCCGCTAATCCTGAACACTTAGAACGGCTGAAAAGAACTAATACTTGTTATGAGTGTGATCTCACAGATGCTGATTTAACAGATGTAAATCTCCAGAAAGCAGACCTAATAAATGCTAAATTAGACGGTGCTAAACTATCGAATGCTAACTTAACCGAGGCAAACCTAACGGGTGCCGAGTTGTCAGGAGTCCAACTTTCTGGGGCTAATCTGAAAAATGCTAATTTGAGAGAAGCAAAATTAGGAGTTAGACAGCAAAACGATAAAATGGTGGTTTCTGATTTGCAGGGAACCAATCTTCAGGGGGCTAACTTACACGGGGCTGTCCTGACTCGTGCTATGTTAACTCGTGCGGACTTGCGAAACGCCCAACTTAGCTATGCCAACCTATCATCTGCCAACTTGGAGAATGCTAACCTTACTAATGCTAACTTAGTGGCGGCTAATGTAACGGAAGCAAATTTAAAAGCGGCACGAATGGAAGTTGCTGATATTAGTGGGGCTAACCTTACAGGAGCTAATCTCAATAGTGCAAATCTGGATACGGTGAATGCAGATAATGCTAATTTGAGTAGTGCCGATTTGAGTCAAGCTTATTTGAATCAAGCTGACTTGAATGGTGCAGTACTTGCAGGAACAAAACTTCCTGGGGCGGTTCTAACTGCCGCCAATCTCCAGATTGCCAATTTGAGTGGTGCTGATTTTAGCGGGGCGGTGTTGAAGGGTGCAGGTTTGAATCGGGCGAATCTAACGGGGGCGAATTTGGAACGTGCAGATTTAAGCAATACTAAATTTGCGATCGCAAACCTCACCAAGGCCCAACTCGCAGGTGCCAAACTTCACTCCGCTTACTTGCACAGCGCAAAACTTACTAACGCTAATTTAAACGGTGCTGATGTACGGCAGGCAGTACTACGAAATGCTGACTTAACCAATGCAACCCTAGTGGGTGCTACTTTAGAAAATGCCCGTCTCATCAGTGCCAAGCTGACAGGTGCTGATTTAACTTACAGCAACTTAACACTATGTGATTTGCGAGGTGCTAACTTGACGGGGGCAAATTTGAGTTATGCTAACCTGAGTCAGGCAGATTTTGGGTTAGCATCCTTGATTGATGCAAATCTGAGCGGTGCTAATTTGAATGAGACGAATTTCAAAGGGGCAGTCGGAGTTAATCGTTAAATATAAGTAACTGTTACACTGGTACAATGGCGATCGCTGAGGGGAAGCGATCGCGTAAATTTGTCAGACCCTGACTGAACAACAATTGGATTTCTTCCTGGGATAATATTTTTCCCTTGCCATGCCTGTCTCGTTTCACCCTATGACCCCCATCATGATGTCCCTGATTTAACTCCTCTGGGGTAGAGTCTGTCCAGTGGGAGTCGGAGCAATCTTAGCCAACGAGTGAGACTCTTGAGACGATTAAGCCAGAGGGATGTCAGGACGGGTGAGTGCCTAAAAACACTGAGAGCGCCTAGATATAGCAAACAAAAGTTAAAACCTAGACATTAAAAAGCCGTCAGCAGTGACGGCGGAAGATACCTAAACCTATTCAGATGGTTTGTCTACTTTCTCTTTTTTCCTCTCAGCTTTCGGCTTTGTAGGCTCCGGCTTTACTTGCTCTACTAGGGTTATTCCCCATCCAATCACGCTAATCATTGTCTTCGCCGTTTTAAGGGCTACTGGGTCGCCTTGGCTAAAGAACAGCATAGCCGTCAACAAACCGTTTACTAAAGTGAGGCTTAGTTTCACTAACTTGATGCGGGTCATGTAGAGTTTCCTCTCTGCTAGTGAAAGCAGCAAGGCGCTCTACACGCCTTCTCATTTAAGTTAGTTATTCCACCCTTTAACCTCTCTTCCTCCTACTTGCGCCATTCTTTCCGCCATTCTTTCCGCGTGAACTTTTGGCATTACTTGCCCTGCCACCGTACTTATGGGTACTTATGGGACTTCAGGGGATTCGCGTCTAGGGGTTGTAACACCTTAGTTGGATGCTTGTAAAGCACCCCGCTAACTTTCGGTGTACATCTTGATAATAAAAAGCTTTTATAAGAAGTGCCTGATATTTTCCGTACCCCCCTTTTAGGGATAACCGAACGAATTAATATTCGCTAAAGCGACTTCATTAGAGCAGACAAACAGATGCATTTTTCTGCTCTACTCTTGATCTTGAGGTCTGGTAATTTCAGCCTCCATCTCTGATGCCATTGTATTCAACTCTATCTCTAGCTGTTCTAGGGTTGGTAGATTGCCCTGGAGTGTTTGAGGCAGAGAATCCTTCAGTTTATAAGTCGAAATGCCAATGGGCTTGTTGAGATCACGCAGGGCATATTCGGCTACTGTCTTCTTTTTCCCTCTGCACAAGATGATGCCGATGGTGGGTTGGTCATCTGAGTGACGTAGCAAATCGTCCACGGCTGAGATGTAGAAGTTCATCTTGCCCGAATACTCCGGCTGAAACTCTTTCATTTTCAGATCGATGACCACATAACAGCGCAACCGCAGATGGTAACATAACAGGTCGATGTAGAAATCGTCTCCTTCGATTTCTAGGTGATACTGGCTCCCTACAAACGCAAATCCTACTCCTAACTCCAGCAAAAAGTCACGGATGTGGTTGACCAAAGCACGTTCTAAATCTCTTTCCTGGACTTCCTCACCAAGACTGAGAAACTCGAAATTGTAAGGGTCTTTCAATAGCTGCTGTGCCAGATCGGATTGAGGCTTGGGGAGTGTTCGCTCAAAGTTGGTGAGTGCAGCGCCCAATCGACGGTGTAAACCCGTTTCAATTTGGTGAACGAGAACATTACGGCTCCAGCCGTGTTCGACGGTTTTCTGGGCGTACCACAGCCGCTCCTCTGGCGATTTCAACTTCTCAATCAGGGCGATGTTGTGATACCAGGTAATTTGTGCAAGCACCTCTTGCACAATTGGTTCATTCGGGTAAGCTTCAGCAAAAGCTCTCATGTACTTGAGGTTACGTGGCGAGAACCCCTTCATATCAGGGAATTCCTTCTGTAAGTCACTCGCTAGCCTATCGATCACCTTAGCTCCCCATCCCTGCTGTCGCTGCCTGGTCAGGATATCTTGTCCAAGTTGCCAGTAGAGCAGCACCAATTCCCGGTTGACTGAAAGGGCTGCCCGCACCTGGGCGCTCCTAATGCGTTCTTTCAGGTCATGCAAGAAGTCATCATAGTTCTCTGGGATGGGAGATGGTCGCTCCGACACAGTACGAGTACCTTACAACTCAATATATTGCAAGTACACTAGTACACACGGACGTAAGTTTACCTACCATTAAGCTGCTAGCCGATTGAATATTGGTGTCATTGAGAAATGGTAGGCGTATTGACGCCAGCCTGCACTAGTGGTTCATGTCATTAGTTCTGATGGGTTAATTGAGGCTGAAACTTCCTTAATTAGGTCAATCCTACCTTTCAACATTAATGCGATATAAAGGTCAGCTCCTCAAGACGGCAATACCCCCTACCGAAGGGGTGAACACCGATCCTAGCGATCGCATCCGGCTTTTTACAATTGGGGCAGTTAGAGGAATTATCTAAGTCATAGGTTCAATAGTAAGCGATTTACGACGATGCAACCGACTAATCCTAATCAATTTACAGAAAAAGCCTGGGAAGCGATCGCCCAAACGCCAGATATTGTCAAAGCTTCCCAGCAACAACAAATCGAGAGCGAACACCTGATGAAAGCGCTACTCGATCAAAATGGACTCGCTACCAGCATTCTCAGTAAAGCTGAAGTATCCGTGCAGCGAGTGCGCGAAGCAACCGAAAGCTTCATCCAACGCCAGCCCAAAGTATCTGGTAGCAGCGGTTCTGTCTACCTCGGACGCAGCCTTGATACCCTGTTAGACCGAGCTGACTCCTATCGCAAAGAACTTAAAGACGACTACATCTCGATTGAGCATCTGATGCTAGCGTATGTCAAAGACGATCGCTTTGGCAAAGCCTTATTCCAAGAATTTAAACTGGATGAAAAGAAGCTTAGAAGCACGATCACCCAAATTCGGGGGAACCAGAAAGTGACCGACCAAAACCCAGAAGGCAAATACGAAGCACTGGAAAAATACGGACGTGATTTGACAGAGGCGGCACGGGAAGGCAAACTTGACCCAGTAATTGGGCGGGATGATGAGATTCGCCGCACCGTGCAAATTCTCTCTCGCCGTACCAAAAATAACCCGGTACTCATTGGGGAACCCGGAGTGGGTAAGACTGCTATTGCCGAAGGATTAGCACAGCGCATTGTTGCGGGTGACGTGCCTCAGTCTCTCAAAGATCGGAAACTGATTGCCCTAGACATGGGCGCACTAATTGCAGGTGCCAAGTTTAGAGGTGAATTTGAAGAACGCCTGAAAGCGGTACTCAAAGAAGTCACCGACTCCAAGGGGCAAATCATCATGTTCATCGATGAAATCCATACCGTCGTCGGTGCAGGTGCTACCCAAGGGTCAATGGATGCGGGGAACTTGCTCAAACCCATGCTGGCTAGAGGCGAGTTGCGCTGTATTGGTGCTACCACCCTAGATGAGTACCGCAAGTATATCGAGAAAGATGCGGCATTAGAACGGCGGTTCCAGCAAGTCTACGTTGACCAACCTAGCGTTGTCGATACTATCTCAATTTTGAGAGGACTCAAAGAACGCTACGAAGTTCACCACGGCGTTAAAATTTCTGACAGCGCCCTAGTTGCTGCAGCGACCTTATCAACGCGATATATTAGCGATCGCTTCTTACCCGATAAAGCCATTGACCTCGTTGATGAAGCGGCGGCACGGCTGAAAATGGAGATTACCTCCAAACCCGAAGAACTTGATGAAATCGACCGTAAAATCCTCCAGTTGGAAATGGAGAAGCTGTCGCTGCAAAAAGAAAGCGACCCCGCTTCTATTGAACGGTTAGAACGGCTGGAAAAAGAACTGGCTAACCTTAAAGAAGACCAGCGCACCTTGAATGCCCAGTGGCAGTCGGAAAAAGACGTAATTGAGCGAATTCAGGGCATTAAAGAAGAGATTGACCGAGTTAATCTGGAAATTCAGCAGGCAGAGCGCAACTACGACCTCAACCGAGCGGCTGAGTTGAAATATGGCAAATTAACTGAGTTGCAAAAATCTTTGCAGGCAGCAGAAACCAATTTAGCTGAAACCCAAACCAGTGGTAAATCGCTGCTACGGGAGGAAGTGACTGAGTCTGATATTGCTGAAATTATCTCCAAGTGGACGGGTATTCCCATCAGCAAGTTAGTAGAGTCAGAGAAAGAAAAGCTACTGCACCTCGAAGATGAATTACATCAGCGCGTAGTAGGACAAGAGGAAGCCGTTGCTGCGGTTGCCGATGCGATTCAGCGATCGCGTGCAGGTTTGTCTGACCCCAATCGCCCAACTGCTAGCTTCATTTTCTTAGGTCCGACGGGTGTAGGTAAGACAGAATTAGCGAAGGCGCTAGCGGCTTATCTATTCGATACCGAAGACGCCATGGTGCGGATTGATATGTCCGAGTACATGGAGAAGCACTCTGTCTCCCGCTTGATTGGAGCGCCTCCAGGATACATTGGTTACGAAGAAGGCGGTCAACTTACTGAAGCCATTCGCCGCCGTCCTTATGCGGTGATTCTGTTTGATGAAATCGAGAAGGCGCACGCCGATGTCTTCAACGTAATGCTGCAAATTCTTGATGATGGTCGCGTCACCGATGCTCAAGGTCATACGGTGGACTTTAAGAACAGCGTCATCATTATGACCAGTAATATTGGTTCCCAGTACATCTTAGATGTTGCTGGAGATGATTCGCAGTATGACGAGATGCAGAGTCGGGTGATGGATGCGATGCGGACTAACTTCCGTCCGGAGTTCCTGAACCGGATTGATGAAGTGATTATCTTTCACGCTCTGCAAAAACATCAGTTGCGCAATATCGTCCTACTGCAAACTCAGCGCTTAGAACAGCGGTTAGGGGAGCGCAAGATGTCTCTGAAGCTCTCGGAAGCTGCCATTGACTTTTTGGCAGATGTAGGGTATGATCCGGTATTCGGCGCACGACCACTGAAGCGAGCCATTCAGCGAGAGTTGGAAACCCAAATAGCTAAAGGCATCCTGCGGGGTGAGTTTAATGATGGCGACACTATTTTTGTGGATGTGGAAAATGAACGATTGGTATTCAAGCGCCTGCCAGCAGAGTTGCTGACCACTCACTTAGGCTAATTTCCAGGCTAGATGCTAGGCTAGAACAGGTTGTGTGGTGACGCAGCCTGTTTTTCTTTTTCTTCTTCTGAAGCCAGATTAGGGCGAAGTAACCTTGAGGCTGACAAATAAGGCTACTGCTTATGTAAAAATAAGTGCCGTAGTTGTCCAGTTATTTCAAGGAACTCGATTGTGAATCAACCCCCCGATCAAGGCACAAAAGTCTTTTTGTATATTGTTGGCATTGCTCTTGGTGTCGGATTGCTGCTGGCTGCCTTCGTTTTGCTTTTGCTGGGACTTGGTGTGGTTAAGCAAATTCCGATCTACATCATTTGGGCAATTATTCTCTTTGCGATTGGTTTAGGTATCCTTGGCGGTATCAGTGTAAGGCGTTAATCGTCAATACTTTAGGTTTTTAAGAGCTTATCAATATCTGTTCGCACTCCCACACCTAACATTTAGCTCAAAACCTTCTCTCCCGAAATTTCAACTCTAAACTTTAAGATTATGAGTTCCCATCCTCGCTCAGAAACTCTACTCTATGCTTACATTTTTGGCACAACTTTGGCAGTTACTCTTTTGGTTTATCTGCTTAGAGGCTTTGGCATTCTCACGTTTATGCCAGGTGGCATCCTTTTACTATTAATTTTCCTCTCCATTGGTACAGGAATTGTTTATGGCGTTCAAAAAACCCGCCGTTATTGAGGGCAGTCTGATCAAATTCGATACACAGCAAGCAGCTTATCAACCTTAAGGGCGATGTAAGGAGATTGTTGCCTTGAGTAGCCTTCTATAGGCAGTGGTGCCAAAAATTAATGCTTATGGAGGGTCTAGATGGCTGACGAGTACAGAGCAGAACGCACGGTTTCCGCCGTATTTAAGAAACAAGAGCAAGTTGATGGGGTAGTGCGGCGACTGATGGAACGGGGAGTTCCTCAAGACCATATTTCGGTAATGGGTAAGAATTTCCAGTCCCAAACTCGGATTGCCGGATTTATCTCTAAAAAGGATGTAATTTTAGGGGGACTACGAACAGGGGCAGTTTTTGGCTCTTTGTTCGGGTCTATTTTGAGTTTACTTAGCGGTGTCGGTGTATTATTTATTCCCTTTGTGGGTCCGGTGGTAGCTGCTGGTCCTGTGGGTGCAGTGCTGCTAGGGGCAGCTAGTGGTGCGCTAGCTGGGAGTGCAGGTGCAGGGCTAGTGTCAGTTTTCGTAGCGATGGGAATGCCAGAAGAAAAGGCAACAGTGTATCAAACTCGTCTGGAAGCGGGTGAGTTTCTGGTGATGGCAGAAGTTCCGGCAGGTAAATCTGGGCAATACCAGTTGTTGATGGAAAGTGCAGGTGGGGAGGAAGTGCATACCAGCGATATGACTTTACCTCGTCCCTGTCCTGGCAAGTGTAATGATGCCAATGACTTGTCGCCTGAAGTTCGTTCTCATCTCTCTGAAGATGCTCAGAGGACGTTTATTGAGCGTTACAACACCGTCTATGATGAGAATCAAGACCCCATCCAGGCAGAACAAGCCGCTTGGGAAATCATTCATCAGCAGTATGAAGAAGATGAAAATGGGGTTTGGTCGAAGCAGAAGGTAACGGCTTAGAATTCTGTCAGACTCAAGTCTGGGGCTATATAAATATAGATGCCTGCTAGGGCGGCTTTCTGTAGGGTAGCGTGCCTAGGTAGGCTTTTTATTTTTCTTATCTTTTCTGGTTTGGAGTTGGCGTAAGTTTCTATTGCTATCCACCCATCGGCACCACTAATCACTGCTAGGAAAGCGATCGCCTCCAAGATTGCATCACGGAGGTGGTGAGCTTTGACAATCGTTGACAGGATTACCGGGTATAGATTGAGCCGTATTGTCTGGCAGCGCCTGTTCCTCATGTATATCCCCAAAAATCTGTAGAATCAGATGGTGACAACGAAAATCACGGGGGTAATTTTTGCCTTCTGGAACTGTGCGCTGATGGTCTGAGGTTTTGTGGTAGCGAGTTGGAAATCGCGGATGGTGATTTAGCTCACAATCAAGCTTAGCTTGAATACTTCTAAATGCCTTGTTTGGTTCGCTTGAAAGAAGATAGCCCAACATTCCCCCCTCACTGGAAAACGGTGCATATCGACATTTAAGGAATTCATTTTTAATGTCTTTTACATAGGGAGCAACTGCCTTTACAGAACGCAAAACTTTAGCTTCTAAAGGCCACATAATTCCTGGTTTATCATACAGAACAAACGCAATATCATACTGTGGCGATTGCGCTGGTGGTGGCATTCGAGTCTCAAATTCGTAGGGACCATGCTCAACTGAAAATGGCTCATCTCCCGTCATCCGTTTGCGAATCATTGGCACAAAACGTTGAGTTATACTCCTTTCCAACTCCTCATAGTCTTGATTCCAGTTAATTTGCGATAGAACTTCATGCAGCAGATCGTATCCGTCCCAGACAAATGCAAGGAGAATCATTGACGCATCTCCACACCACTCTTGAGCTAATTGAACAAAGTCAGGTGTATTTGGTAATCGCACTTCCAGTATCGTTGGTCGTCTCCTAGCCACGCTATGACTTCTCCACGACCTGCAATTCTCTATCCAATTCCGTGCGCGACATCATAATATCTGCGGCAACCTCATCAGCATCTCGTAAAGCCATAGAGCGAGTCCAGTAACGGATTTTGTCAGGCTTGATTAAATAGATAGTGGGAACTGTTAGCCCATTCCATTGAACAGAATCATATACCTTGGCAACACGCTGATAAAATATTCCACCATCTTCTGTATTCCCTTTCTCCAAGAACATTTGATTCAACCTCTCCAATCGTTCCAATAACTCGAGAGAATCAACAGGCTCTATATTTACCCCTTCACAGTTAGGTCTGTTGAGATGAATTGCTACTAAGCGGACAGGAAGGTGAGTTATGTTCTGCTCCTGAAAGATAGTAGCGCAGACATTCTTATCCTGACCGAATCCTGCTTTGAGGACTCTCAAGAAATACTCGCAATATACACTCAACTCTGGCTCAATCTGTCTGTGCGACTGCCTTTGAGCGCTGCGGCAAGTTTTCTGCCGCCCCGGAGAAGAACCGTCCCCTTTAAAATCTGGCAATGTGTAATTAAAGAGATCCTCAATCAGTATCCACTCACTGTCTTTAAAGGAGAATGCTTGACGGATGCAGCGATCTACATCGTCAATCGTCTCAATGTTCTGTACTAATCCTGGGCGAGGATCGGGAATTGGTACGTGCAATAAGTCTCCTGGCTTAACTTCTGGAATATAAGATGCAAAACGACCGCTTGAAAGTAGTAGATAATACACTGATAGCTTGCTGTTGTAACTTAAGCAGGCTGCTTCTAAAACTGAAATATCCTCCTCATAAACATGAACGCTGACGTAACTTTCAGAGCAAATAATACCTTTATTTGTCTGTCGATCCAATTCAGCTATAGCAGATTGAAATCTTTTAGAGTCTGCCTGCCAACTTTGTTTTATTATCAACTGTGGTGACTCAAAAGCACTTGACTTCTCTTTTCTTGGACGCTCTGCATATGGATCTTCGTTAATATCAAGAAGTTCTGTATTAAGGTAAATAAAAGTTCTATCAGGAAATTTTTTTTCTTTTAAAATCCGTCTTTCCAAAAGCGCTTCATGCCGCTCTTTACGATTACCTCTAATAATACCTTGAGCAGACACAGCGATCTGACTATTTTCCAGCTTTGCCAGACTATTTAGTTGCTTCAATCTCCGAAGAAGAGCTAGATCGCGTCTTCCCCCCCACATTAACGCTGTCCACACTAAAGGATCTATTATCGCCTCTTGCTGGTAAATTATATTGATATCTTGTAGCTCCATAACTATGCGATAGTCATCTTCATTTGTGCGAACTGGCTTTGGACAGATGTATGTCAAAGGCTTATCATCTGGAGGTATCGAGGACATTGTGATGATGCAAGCAGGCGAAATAGCTTCTTTGAAGAGTCCAAAACGCAATGCGGCTAAGTTAACTATTTCCTCAATCTTAAATTCTGAAAACAGCTTTTCTCGGAATTTTTTAGCCGTCGTAACCTGATTAAAAATCAGGGCAAGAGCAGGTTGCATCATTGAGATTTTTCCACTAGCCTTAGTCAAGGCAGCCGCTTTGGACAAAAAGAGGGGACCGATATTGCCGTAAGGACTGATCCATTCATTTTCTTTTGCCCAAGACTTGGCAAGTGAAGTCATACTATTCTTGCCCCAAGGTGCATTACCTATGACCAAATCGTACTTTGCAGCATCTGCAACTGTACGGAAACCTTCTATATCTTCTCGAAAGAAGTCTTTATCTATCAATCGTCGCTTTCGTAGTATTGGAAAGTGAACCTCCTGCCAATAATGCCGAGGATCGATTTCATCGCACATAGTCAGGTAGAGACTAAAAGATGCAACCCTTACAGCTTGACGATTGACATCAACACCAAACAGATTACACTCAAGCAGAGATTGCAAGATATTTGATGTTATTTCCTCACCCGGATGAGCTTTCTTCCAACGATGAATTAGTCGTTGAAATGCTTTTACTAGGAAAATCCCCGATCCACAAGCAGGATCGAGAATCTTCACATCCCAAACTTCACTATCCCAAGGAAGAACACCATCAAGGATAAAGTCAACTATGTGTCCCGGCGTGTAGTGAACACTTATATCAGAATCATTTTCTCTAACGAATTCTTCATATATACTGCTGATAAAATCTAGCGGTATTGCATCAAAGGAATACTGGGGCCAAAGACAACGTTGTCCACTTTCCATCTCCAACTCACCACTAACAAACTCTGTAAGTAGATTGAGGTGTCGCTGAGTAACCTTTCGTTCCTCTGCTTGCCATTCAGCTTCACGTTCCGTTTCTGTAGCTCCTTTTCCGGGGAATAAATCTCCATTGAATTTATCGTTTAACCAGCGAAAAAACTTATAAGTGTCTCTGTGGTTTTTTAAGATTTCAGGTAAATCACGGTATCTAACAGATAATTCTCCAATTTCATGCAAGTGAGCAAGAAATTCTGCATTCAGAGCAGGATTGCCCTGAGAGTCTTTCCGATCGAATAGGAATTGAATGAAAATAATTCTTGCTAGTAAATCGTGGATAGTGTCGTAATCGAGGTTCAGCCTTCTTAGTTGCCGACGGACACTCTTGAGGTTGCTTAGTAGCATCTGGTCAGCAGAATGGCTTCGTTGAAACCGCTCTTTATGTTCTTGGAAAAACTGACCAGACACCAAATCAGCCCAGTGGAGGCGTAGGGTTTCAGCAGCCTGTTGTGAGAGAGAGGGTTGACCGAGCGATTCAAGCTCTCTCCTTGAAATTTCATCGACTGGGGTGAGGATATCAGACTCAGTTGGTGGTTCTTCGTAACACGTCCAAACTCTTAAACGGTC
Organism: Coleofasciculus sp. LEGE 07092; assembly: GCF_015207375.1. Lineage (GTDB taxonomy): Bacteria > Cyanobacteriota > Cyanobacteriia > Cyanobacteriales > Coleofasciculaceae > LEGE-07092. The sequence goes on from NZ_JADEWY010000020.1 coordinate 37,644, forward strand.
TGGCTCTGACGTGATCAATGAGGGGGATCGGGAGAAACTCCATGCGAGTCTATAGGTTTCTCTAAGGGTAGCCTCTGATACTGGTCTTTGGAAATCGCAGACTACAGCAATAGGCGCTTCAGTTTCGTCTCCGTTAGGATTTGCTGCCAGCACTCCTACTTGTACACCAGCCCCATCTGGAAGGTTTCTGATAGTTCTTTCCAGTTTTTCTCGAGCAAGCTGCGCATAAATACTCGATCCAGCCCCAGATGGTTGCCAAATTTGACTGGGATTGGGCCAGTAAAGCTTCTCATGAGCCAGTTCTAGTAGTCCAGACTGCGGCATACGATTGGTTCGCGGTAGCAGAGTGTAACTTTACCTTAAGGCTATCTTTGCCACCTGAGTCATTGTTCTCTGCTACTAAGCTACAGTATCCTCCTTAAGATGATGAAGTCTTCTGGGTTCAGCAAGATTGGAAAGACTTTCCGGAGAAAATGCCATTAGCCCTCAAGGTGGCGGGGAATAAGGGCAAAGATGTAGGTCAATACATCCTGCTGGTAATACCCCCACTGTCTGAAATTGTTAACGAAGTCTGGGAAACAGCAGAAAAATCTCCAGGGGTGGATTTTGAAAGTTTTAAGCAACGGGCTAAAGCTAACTATACCAAAGTGGCATAGTAGAAAAGATGGTCAACCTAACAGCATCTCAGCTCAATTGCCATGAAATCTGCTACCCCTAAAGGAGAGATTGTCAGCAAAGCTGGGAAAATCTGCCCAAATTTCCCTCTATACCCCCGCAGAGAGGATATCACCTTCACTCAGAGACGAGACAAAAGCCGAGTTTTTGTAATATCATCCTTTAGAGAGATGTATAGTTTCTGCCTCTGCCTCCACCAAGCAATTTTCTGGAAGTATGGATAATCAAACCCTGAGCCTTCAGCTAGACAAGCGAGTAATTTCCTTATGGCTTGATTCCTTAGATAGTCTGCACAGGGAAGCGCTGCAACCCTGCGAAATAACACTTGAAACCTACAAACTGAAAAATAGCTTAGGAGTGTTATTACAATATCGCACAATCCGGATTGAATGCTTCGCTGAAGCATTGCGAAATGCCTTAATGATTGGATACCGCTACTATGCAACCAAATCTCATAGCTTGGGATTTGATGTCTGCTTGAGCGTGAATGGGGAATGGTCTGTGGCTTACAATGGCGGAGCGCTCACTAACTAGCCGCCAAATGCTGAAGAATAGGCAAAAGGGCAAGGGAACACACCAACACCCCTTTGCCCGATTCAATGGGGAATAGCGCTCTTTTGTCACTCTAGGCGGAGAAAAAGTGGAAATCGGCAGCATTGTGATTGAAGAGAATAGCGCTAGAGGATCGATTTATAAAAGAAACTAATCGGGTAAAGCCCACTTCTAACACCACAATAGGAAAGACTTCTAACCCAAAATTAAAAAGATTGAAACCAATAAAGGGTTGTAGAAATAAGTAATGCTCGTCCATTTTCCCCAATCTCCTGAAACAATAAAAGTGTGAGTTAAACACTTAGGAGATTGAGACAATGGCGAATGCCAGGATTTTAATCGTGGATGATGAGAAAAATATTCGGCAGGTGATCGCTCAGTCGTTAGACCCCTTAGACTATCAGATTATGACTGCTGTTGATGGTGAGGATGCCCTCAAACAGTTACAAACCGAAGACTACGACCTAATTCTGCTAGATCTGAGAATGCCGGGAATGGATGGCTTAGAGGTACTGCGACGTGTTGTTGAGATGCAGTCGGATATCCAAGTCATTATTATTTCGGGACACGGTACAGTTGAGAATGCCGTCGAAGCGATGAAATTGGGTGCAGCGGATTTTTTGGAAAAACCCTTTACCCCACAGGAACTGCGCAACTTGGTTGCTGATGTGTTAAAGCGCGAATCTCTCAGTATGGAGCAGAATGCTGACTATAAGGGTGCTATGAAACTCGCAAAAAGCTGGGCTAACAAGCAACGATTAGATAAAGCGATCGCCCATGTTAAACAAGCAATTGGCTGTGACCCATCCCAATCTGAAGCTTTTACTCTTTTGGGCGAATTGCAGGAAGTCGATGGCAATTTCTGTGAGGCTTTAAAGAATTACCGAGTGGCAGTCAGCCTCGATCCGACCTACAAACCCGCGCAAAACAACCTCGATCGAGTTTCGCGATCACCTAAAAATCGCCCAACAATGAAATAGCTCATGGGATTATTAATGAAAAGCATCACTGTGAGTATTTAATTTACCTAATGCATAAGCTTATTGTCAGGTATACTATCTTAATTTTATCAAAATGATTAGTAAGGACAAACTCATTGAGCAGTCTGCTTCATCTGCCTCTTACGAACCCCCGATAAGCAGTCGAGGAAAGCATCGAATGTATATTGGTATGGCTCCGGGGGCTGGCAAGACTTACCGAATGTTACAAGAAGCTCACAAACTGAGGACACAAGGGATTGATGTTGTCATTGGTTTGCTGGAAACTCATGGACGCCAAGAAACCGCAGAAGTGGCTGAGGAACTGGAAACTCTACCCCTATTGAAAATCCAGCAAGACAACACCACACTGACGGAAATGGATACCGATGCTGTTCTGGCGCGTCAACCGCAACTCGTTCTCGTTGATGAACTGGCGCATACCAACGTATCCGGTTTGCCCCGCGAAAAGCGCTACCAGGATGTTGAGATAATTCTGGCAGCCGGAATTAATGTCTTTTCCACCGTTAATATCCAGCACTTAGAAAGCCTCAATGACTTAGTGGCAAAAATTACCGGGGTTGTCGTCCGAGAACGGATACCCGATCGCCTTTTAGACGAGGCGGATGAAGTAGTTATTGTTGATGTGACACCAGAAACGATAAAAGAGCGATTGATAGAAGGCAAAATCTATGCCCCTGAAAAAATAGAACAATCCCTCCAAAACTTCTTCCAGCGGCGCAACTTAGTTGCCTTGCGGGAGTTGGCGTTGCGGGAAGTCGCTGACAACCTCGAACAAGCAGCCGAATCCTTGACACCAAGCGATCGCTATTGCAGCGTCCACGAGCGGGTTTTGGTGTGTGTTTCGACTTATGCGAATTCGTCTCAACTTCTGCGACGAGGAGCGCGGCTCGCTAGCCAAATGCGATCGCGTCTCTATGCCTTGTACGTTGCTCATCCAGAGCGTTTTTTGACTAAGGATGAAAGCCTGTATATCGAGATGTGTAAGCAGTTTTGCCAGCAATTTGGGGGTGAGTTCCTGCGGGTGACTAGCTCAAATACTCCGAAAGCGATCGCTGATACGGCATTCAAGTACCATATCACTCAAGTTGTGCTAGGGCAAAGTCAAAAATCTCGCTGGCAGTTATTATTGCGCGGTTCTACCGTTCAACAGTTGACGCGGTATCTCACAGATGTAGATTTGCACATCATTGCTACACAAAAATCTCGTTCCTAAGGAATTCGCAAAATTTTAATTAGTCCAAACTCGAATTTCAAAAGACTTTAGGCTTATCTCCATTTTTGATTAAAAAGCTACGCCTTAGTGACTCAGAGCAGCCGTTTTAAAAAAATGAAAAATTTAATAATATTTCTCACAACCTCCTTTATTGTGAGGGTTTTTATTTGGGTTCCCCTAAGGTTTTGGTTCCTCAGAATTTTTGGGTTGTATGTGGGAAGTCATCTCTTTAATTTTGTCGGAGGACTTTTAGTCCTCTACTTTCTAGAGAGATTTTTTGTCCTCTTCCAAGTAGATGATGGACGGGGTTTAGTCGGAGTGTTCATTCCTGAGTGGGTTGAGAAACCCGTCACTCTCTTTATTTTCAAGGTTACTCGACCTTTTAGGAAGCAGTGGTTCATCTTCAAAAACCGCTATCCCCCGCAATAATTGCGTGCAGGGGTGCAAGGGAGCAGGGAAGATGGGGGAATTTTAATCCCTACTCCCTACTCCCTACTCCCCACTCCCTACTCTGTTACTGAACCGAACTCAACTGCCGTTCTTTCACTGCCTCAGGATTTGCTTCTGGAGTATCTTCCTCTGAAGGCGGCACGACTTGCCAGAATTTCGGTAGATAGTCAGACCAGTTTGCCAGAATTAGCTTGGCTTTAGCGCTACCCGTTCGGTCAGCATGGGCTTGAATCAACTCTTTGAGCTGTTGCTCCCCAGCCGATGTTGTTACCCGTTGCATCTTGACAATTTCCGGGTTAACTTTTGCCGGGAAACTGCCATCTTCATCCAAGAAGTATGCCAAACCGCCGGTCATGCCAGCACCAACATTACGACCGACATGACCCAAAACCACAACAACACCACCGGTCATATATTCGCAACAGTGGTCGCCAGCACCTTCAATGACAGCTTGACCTTTGGAGTTGCGGACGGCAAACCGCTCACCTGCACCACCATTGGCAAACAGAGTACCGCCAGTAGCACCGTAGAGGCAGGTATTGCCCACAATCACATTTTCGGCGGGGTCGTAGGTGGCATCGGCTGGAGGCTTGATAATAATCTCACCACCATGCATACCCTTGCCGACGTAATCGTTGGCTTCACCGGTCAAGATTAGCGTCATACCGGGGAGATTAAAGGCACCAAAGCTTTGACCAGCAGCACCCTTGAAGTTAAGGGTAATTTGCCCCTCAAAGCCAGTGTTTCCGTATTGCTTGGCGATCGCACCCGCCAACCTTGCTCCTACGGTTCGGTCAGTATTGACAACGTTTAGAGTCTTAGTCACAGACCCTTGGTTGCAGAGGCAAGATTGAATACCCTCATCTGCCAGCAGTCGATCGTCGAGGACGGGTCCGTTGCTGTGAACCTCTTCATGCTGAAGCCAACTACGCTCACTCCGGGTATCGGGTAAATCAGTTAGGCACTTCACCGTCAACGTTGAAGTCTTGGTCAGCGTAACATTCTCCCGCGCCTTCAATAAGTCAGCCCGACCGATGACCTCTTCTAATTTCCGATACCCCAAGCGTGCCAAGAGCGATCGCACTTCCTCGGCTACAAAGTAGAAGAAGTTCACCACATTCTCTGGCATTCCCGTAAACCGCTTACGCAGGTGTTCCTGCTGCGTAGCAACCCCAACCGGACAGTTATTGGTGTGGCAAATTCGCGCCATGATGCAGCCTTCGGCAATCATCGACACGGAACCAAAGCCATATTCTTCAGCTCCCATCAACGCTGCCATCACGACATCCCAACCCGTCTTGAAGCCCCCATCTGCCCGTAGCAGAACGCGATCGCGCAGTTGATTTTCCATCAACACCCGATGCACTTCCGTCACACCCAGTTCCCAAGGCACTCCAGCGTGCTTAATAGAACTCAGCGGAGATGCCCCGGTTCCGCCATCGTGACCGGAAATTTGGATGACATCGGCATTCGCCTTGGCTACCCCAGCCGCAACTGTACCGATACCGATTTCTGCCACTAGCTTCACCGACACGTGAGCTTGGGGATTGATTTGGTGCAGATCAAAAATCAATTGCGCCAAATCCTCAATAGAATAAATATCGTGGTGAGGGGGTGGTGAAATCAGCGGCACTCCTGGCTTAGAGCGCCGTAGCATCGCAATATAAGGGCTAACCTTTTTACCCGGTAACTGACCCCCTTCTCCCGGCTTGGCACCCTGAGCGATTTTGATTTCCAGTTGTTTGCCACTCATCAGGTACTCCGGCGTCACCCCAAAGCGACCTGATGCCACCTGCTTGGTTGCTGAACTTGCGGTATCTCCATTCCGCAAACCTTTCAGATGAGGCAGGGTGGGAGAATTTCCGCTTTCATCCACATCATCCAGTATTTTGAAGCGAACAGGGTCTTCGCCGCCTTCACCAGAGTTGGACTTGCCACCGATACGATTCATTGCGATCGCTAAGGTTTCATGTGCCTCCCGCGATAGGGAGCCCAGAGACATCGCACCCGTACAGAACCGCTGCACAATATCCGCCACGGGTTCGACTTCCTCAACTGGGATGGGAGTGCGATCGCTCTTGAAGTCCAACAAATCCCGCAACGCCGTTACGGGACGTTCTTCTAAGTATTTCTTGTAGACTTCGTAGTGGTCGTAAGCCTCCTGTTCTGAAGCGGTTGTCTGTTTACCGTTACTCGTAGACTGAACCCTGAGCGACTTGTCCTGAGCGACTTGTCCTGAGCGATGTCGAAGGATGTCGAAGGAAGCCGAAGGGTTAATGCTTCGGCTTCGCTCAGCAGAGGAAACAGCCTTATGCAGCGCCTTCGCCATTTCCGGGCTATTCATGTGATATTCCCCACCCGGACGGTACTGGATAAACCCGAAGTTTTCCAGTTTCTTGCCACTCAATTCCGGGAAGGCTCGCTGATGGAAGGAAATAACTTCCTGTGCCAACTCAGCAACGCTCAAACCACCCAAGCGGGAAGTCGTACCAGCAAACGCCAGTTTTAGCAAGTCTGAACCAATACCAATCGCCTCAAAAATTTGCGCTCCTTGGTAAGACGACAGCAAGGAAATGCCCATCTTCGAGAGAATTTTCAACAAACCGGCTTCTACTGCCTTGCGGTAGTTTTTCTGAGCTTCTTCGATGGTGATGCTCTCCAGTCTGCCCCGTTCCATCAGTTTCTGAGTCTTAGAATCTGACCACCAACTGCGCACGGATTCCCAAGCGAGGTAGGGACAAATTGCCGAAGCACCGTAACCAATCAAGCAGGCGAAGTGATGGGTACTCCAGCATTGAGCCGTTTCCACCACAATCGATGCCTTCATCCGCAGCCCCTGGCGGATTAGGTGGTGGTGAACAGCACCCACTGCCAATAGAGGTGGGATATAACTGTGGCTTTCCCTTGCACCGCCGTTAATGCTGAGCGAAGCCGAAGCATTGACCCTGAGCGACTTGTCCTGAGCGAAGTCGAAGGAAGTCGAAGGGTCAATCTTATCACTCAGAACCAGAATTTTAGACCCGGCTTTCACGGCTTCTGCCGCTTGGTCGCGCAAACGGTGTACGGCGACTTCGAGTCCCCCTGGACCTGTGGCAATTTCAAACAAGGTAGACAGTTGGGTTGTCTTAAACTCGGAGGTTTTCACCACCTCCAACTCTGCCTCGTTGAGTACAGGACTCTTCAGCTTCAAAAGTCGAGCATATTCGGGTTTGGCTTCGAGTAAATTGCCCCGTTCACCTAGCTCAATGCTCAGGGACATTACCAAACTTTCCCGTAGAGGGTCGATGGGTGGGTTGGTGACTTGGGCAAAGCGTTGCTTGAAGTAGTCGTAGAGCAAGCGTGGCTTATTAGAGAGTACCGCCAAGGGAATGTCATCGCCCATGCAGAAGGTGGCTTCTTTTCCTTGAGCGACCATGGGCTGGAGTATCATCTCGATATCCTCAGCCGTATAGCCAAAGGCAGTTTGTTGGCGCAGTAACTCTCGCTCTTGAAGCTGGGGAGTTGATTCAAAGGATTGCGGCTGCAAAACCTGGCGGTGCTGCGCCAGCCATTCCCCATAGGGCAGGGCTTTTGCTACTCGCTGTTTGATTTCCCAGTTTTTGAGAATTTCGTGGTTTTCTAAGTCCACAGCAATCATCTGCCCTGGTCCAAGCCTACCCTTTTCGATAATTTCGGCTTCGGGTAAGTCTACAACCCCAGCTTCTGAGGATACGACCACATAACCATCCCGCGTAATGCTATAACGCGCTGGTCGCAGTCCGTTACGGTCAAGGGTTGCTCCTACGGTTTTTCCATCGCTGAATACTAATAGAGCTGGACCGTCCCAGGCTTCCTGAATACCGCTGTAGTATTCGTAAAAATCGATAATCTCCGGGTAGTTTTCCAAATCCGGTTGATTTTGGTACGCCTCTGGCACCATAATCATCAATGCTTCTACAGGGCTGCGTCCGGAACGCACCAATAACTCCAGCACGTTGTCTAAGGTTGCCGAATCACTGTTGTCAGGATTGACAATGGGTTTAAGGTCTTCTAATTCTGTATGAGGGGCTTCGGCAGGCATTTCCAGGGCTGCTTCTTGAGTCCTGATTTCTGACTCTTGAGTCGGGCTTCCCCATAGCGGATGGCTTAAATCTGCTTCACGAGCCATCATCCAGTTGATATTTCCCAACAGTGTATTAATCTCGCCGTTGTGTCCCAACAGTCGCATGGGTTGAGCGAGGGGCCACTTGGGCATTGTGTTGGTACTGAAGCGTCGGTGATAAACGGCAAAGGTGCTTTGGTAGTCAGGATTTTTTAAGTCTGTGTAAAATTCTCCTAGCACGACTGAACGCACCATGCCTTTGTAGACAATTGTGCGGTTGGAGAACGAGCAAATGTAAAAATCGTCAGACCACTTTAGTCTTCCTTCCGTTTCTAAAGCTTTGCCAATTTGACGGCGAAATCTAAACAAAGTTCGCTCTAGATCATCGCCCCGTTCGCCCATGGAACTCACAAACACCTGCTCGATTTGGGGCAGATTTTCTCGCGCTTGCGAACCAACAACCGACTCTTGCACGGGAACTTTTCGCCAGCCTAAAACAGTCAAGTTATCTTGTTTTAATACGTTCTCCACTGTTTCGCGGGCTTTCCTCACAAGCGTTCCATCTCTGGGTAGAAACACCATACCCACTCCCAACTGCTCAGTCGGTGGCATGGTAATTCCTTGCTCGGCAAACCAAGGCTCGAATAGTTTCCAGGGAATGGCAGTCATTAAACCTGCACCATCCCCAGAGTCTTGGTCAGCACTACAAGCTCCTCGATGTTCCAGGCAACCCAGAGCAATTAATGCCTGTTCGATTAACTTGTGGCTGGCAGTACCTGCGGTTGAAGCAATAAAGCCAACGCCGCAGGCATCTCGTTCTTCGACCAACCATCGTTGACCTGGATAAGGCATATCGCCTCGATTCCCAAGATGATCGTATTGATTTTTGGTGATGCTCCTGTTTTCCATCGGATGATTCACGTTGTTTTTGTTGTTTTTACTGATACAAATTTACAGATTTTCAGGCGGTTAACCCTCTAACAGAATTAAGCTTGACTGCTACAAGACTTGAAGAAATTAGAAACAATTTACGTTAAAGGAGAGTCTAGGGAATACAATCTTGTGTTGATGATGGATGCGCACTAGCGTCAGTGTCTGACAAGAAAGATACATCCTCAAGTTACGCTGGATGCAATTCGACTGGAGAGGCTTGACGCTTGGAACAGCACAGAAAATTTTCAATTGTGGGTTTAGGGCTTGGGTCAACCATCTGGCGGCTGACCAGAGTGGTAAGCAGCTCTAGTGCTTGCTTCAAACTATTACAGCTCCCCCCAGATACGGACACCCTCCTAAGTTGGGAGATTAGACATCTTACTAGGAAATACTCTCCTATCGCAATCCCCCCTATTTAGGAGTGACTACTGTAACTTTCACTACAGAAAATGATGTACTTTACTGTATCCGTGACTTAATCGACTAGGTTTACCCTCGGTAAGACGTTTCCAATAGCAGCCCTACTGTACTGACTAGGGTAATGCCGCAGGAGGGGCAAGTTGAGCAAGCTCGGGGAAACCTCCGAAGGTGTCTTACTTAACTATTATGAAGCTCAAGCTAACAAGACGAGTGCTATTAAGTCATTATTTCTTGATATGCTGCCGAAAGCTTCAACCACCAACTTTTACAAGACCAGATTCTGGGTCAAAGAGGCTGCTAGATGATTCTCAGAGTAACGCCCAAGACGGGCATGGGTAATGACAACGGCTGGATAACTCAGCTTAAGTGGCAAATTGCCCTTTTACTCCTCACGCTTTCCCACTCATCTCCTTCCCTGGCAGCTACGCCAACTCAAACGACTAAACTCCTAGTTTTGCAAAGCTTGCAAATGCAGGAATTTGTGCAAATTTTAGCCGTCCGTGCCACTGCCGAACTAGAACGCCAACTGGCAGAAGACCAAGTGTTGAAGGAGAAAGCGCCTCCGCGTCAGGTAACATTCTTGTCTCAGCAGCCACCCCAAGTCATTGGGCAAGGCACCAAGTTGTCGGTAAACGGTCGCACATTAACCGTTGCTTGGAAACAATGGCAGGTAGGAGGGTCGGTGCGCACGGGCATCAGTGATGTGGGAGTGCAGCAAGCTCTAGGGATAGAACTCTTGAGTACGGGCGATTTCACTCGACAGCCGATTCAGTGGTTTTCTGCTTCACCCACGACACCCCTAGTTCTCCCTAGTCAGCTTAGTGGTGCTTATCGCTATCTGGATATTACCGATTTTGCCAGACAGGTTGGCTGGCAGTTGCAAGTTGAAGGGGATACATTACGCCTCTCTTCGATACCCGCACGGGTGCAGAATATCAGAATGGGGGTTCAACCGTGGGGCTTTCGGATTGTCATCGATTTAGATCGTCCAACTCCCTGGCAAATCAGCGATCGCCGCACAGAAGGCTCAATTAACCTGGAAGCCCTAGCCGATCCCTCACTGGTTGAACGATTTACTCCTCCCCCAACCGAACAGGTGCAAGGGCAGGAAGATACAGCACCGATATCCGTTGGGGCGCAAGAGGATGAACCTGTTATCCGACTTGAAAACGGTCAGAACCAAACGACTATCCGTGTCGATATTCCACAGGGACAGCGGATGCAGGTTTTTAGTGTACCGAATCCCAATCGTTTGGTGATCGACCTGCGACCGGATGCCATGGTGGAAAAGAATATCCTTTGGGCACCGGGAATCCAGTGGCATCAGCGCTACGTGAATCTGGGGGATGAACGATTTCCAGTGGTGTGGCTAGAAATTAACCCTAAAACCTCTGGTACACTTTTCAGACCGATTTGGAGCAATCCGAGTACCCAGGTAGGAACTGCTCCCCTGATTCAAACCGCTCAGTTATGGCAGGCAGTTGCAGCCATTAACGCTGGTTTTTTCAATCGCAACAACCAATTACCTTTGGGGGCAATTCGCCGCGATGGGCGCTGGTTTTCAGGTCCAATTCTCAACCGGGGTGCGATCGCTTGGACTGATCAAGGTCAATTTCAAGTCGGACGCCTCAGCCTCAGCGAAACCTTAGTCACCTCCGGAGGAGCGCGTTTCCCTATACTTTTTCTCAATAGCGGCTACGTTCAAGGTGGCATATCTCGCTATACACCGGAATGGGGAGCCACCTACACCCCCCTGGTTGATAATGAAGTCATTTTTGTTGTTCAAAACGATCAGATCATGACTCAGCTACCAGGAGGGGTGGCAGGCACCGAAACCTTTGCCATTCCTACTAACGGCTACCTCCTAACCCTACGCTCTAACGGTACGACTTTCGATACTAATTTGCTCGGCATTGGAGAGGGTTTGCGAATAGAGAGCAGCACCGTACCGGCTGAGTTCAATAGCTATCCGCACATCCTGGGTGCTGGTCCTCTTTTAGTGCAAAACGGACAAATTGTTTTGGATGCCAAAGCCGAACAATTTAGTGATGCCTTTATCCAGCAAGCTGCGGTCCGCTCTAGCATCGGTACTACCGCCCCAGGCACTCTAATTATGGCTGCCGTTCACTATGGCACAGGCGGGCGCGGTGTCACTCTCATGGAAATGGGTCAGCTTATGCAACAACTCGGAGCTGTTGATGCCCTTAATTTTGACGGTGGCAGTTCAACGGGACTTTTTCTGGGAGGTCATCTCCTTGACCGTTCTCCTGATACGGCAGCCCGCGTTCATAATGCTCTGGGACTCTTTCGTTCCACTCTTCCTTAAGGAGGGGTTAATTATTTGAAGTTTTTGTAAAGCCCCATCGTCTCAATGTAAAGAGTTCATATAATTTGACTAATTCACCCCGCCAACTAGTGACAGGAGATGAATTTAGTTTGCTATGGTTAATTGTGGTTGGCTTTTTTCTGGTTTATAACTTGCCATAATACTCACCTAGTCAACAAATTTTCTTTAAATTGATTTTGTAGCCATTTTCAGGAGAAAAATTATGAGTCACTCACCAGCCATTTCTGAAGTTTCGACTCTCACCCTACCTGCATCCATGACTGTCGAAGGTGCAGCCGCTACAGAGCTGCGTCCTTGGGGTTCGTTTACGATTTTGGAAGAAGGGCGAGGATACAAAATTAAGCGTATTGAAGTGAAGCCGAATCATCGTCTTAGCTTGCAGATGCATTACCATCGCAGTGAGCATTGGATTGTTGTGAGTGGAACCGCTAAGGTCATTTGTGGCGATAATGAACTGATCGTTCACCAAAATCAGTCTACCTACGTTCCTCAAGGTCACGCGCACCGATTGGAAAATCCGGGCGTTATTCCGTTGGTACTCATTGAAGTTCAAAATGGCGAGTACTTGGGCGAAGACGACATTATTCGGTTTGAGGATGACTACGCCCGTAATAAACCTGAACAAAAGTAAGCTCAGATCTTGCACCAGTCTCACTAACCGCCAGTGGTTTAAACCACTGTCTTATAGCTGGCATTCGTCTTGCATACGACTGGATAAGAGTTTTAGTCCACGCTTTGTGGACTTAAGCTATTAGCCCAGAGTTAAAACTCCGGGCTAATTTTCGGGCTTATCGACAAAGGTGCAAGTTATTCAGTTGAAATGGACTTAAGCTATTAGCCCGGAGTTTTAACTCGGGGCGGGTTTTCGGGTTTACCGACAGTGGATTAGAGAAATATTATTCCCACTCAATAGTTCCAGGCGGCTTAGAGGTGATGTCGTAAACCACCCGATTAACGCCCTTAACTTCATTAACAATGCGGTTGGAAATAAGTTCCAGTAAATCGTAAGGAACCCGCGACCAGTCAGCCGTCATTCCATCCTCACTAGACACAAAGCGTAAGACAATCGGGTAAGCATAGGTGCGCTGATCCCCCATTACTCCTACACTCCGCACCGGCAGCAGTACAGCAAAGGCTTGCCAAAGCTCATGGTATAGTCCATGCCGATTAATTTCCTGACGAACGATGTAATCGGCGTCACGCAAGATATCCAGCCGTTCCTCAGTGACTTCGCCGATAATCCGAATTGCCAATCCTGGTCCTGGGAAGGGATGGCGCTGAACAATTTCCCCTGGTAAGCCAATCGAGCGACCCACTTTGCGCACTTCATCTTTAAAGAGTTTGCGCAAGGGTTCGACTAACTTGAAGCGCAAGTCTTTTGGCAAACCGCCAACATTGTGATGGCTCTTGATTTTTACTGCCACTCGCTCCCCAGTTTTGGGATCGACGTTAGTATCGGCTGATTCAATCACGTCAGGGTAGAGCGTACCCTGAGCTAGATAATTAAATGGTCCAAGACGTTTAGACTCTTCTTCAAAGACGCTAATGAATTCGTGACCGATGCACCTGCGCTTTTCTTCTGGGTCAGTGATGCCGTTGATTTGAGTTAAGAAGCGATCGCGAGCATCTACATATTCTACCGGAATGTGGAACTGCTCCTGAAACAGCTTCAGCAACCGCTCTGGCTCACCCTTGCGCATGAAGCCTTGATCGATGAACATACAAGTGAGCTGGTCGCCAATGGCTTTGTACAGCAAAAAGGCAAGGGTGGAGGAATCGACACCCCCAGAAAGGGCTAGCAGCACCCGTTTTTCTCCCACCCTGGCACGAATTTCCCGAATGCTTTCCTCAACGAAGGCTTCCGTCGTCCAAGTGGGTTGACAATTGCAGATGTGGTAAACAAAGTTGCGGATTAGTGCCAGACCTCCAACCGAATGTACTACTTCCGGGTGGAACTGTACGCCGTACAGCTTTCTCTGGTGGTGCGCGATCGCAGCACAAGGAGTATTCTCAGTATGCGCTAAGACTTCAAATCCTTCGGGCAATGCCTCACAGGAATCGCCGTGGCTCATCCACATGGTCGAGCCTTCTTCCACGTTAGTCAGTAAATCAGTGGGGTCGTCAATGAGTAACGATGCCTTGCCATATTCAGCTCGTTCGGCACGGGTAACTTTTCCACCCAGTTGCTGCACCATTAACTGCATCCCGTAGCAAACTCCCAGCACGGGAATGCCCAGATTCCAAATCTCTGGGTCACACTGGGGAGCAGCCTTGTCATAGACAGAATTGGGACCGCCGGACAGTATAATTCCTCGGGGGCTAAGTTGCCGGAGTTGTTCGGCAGTGGTGCGATAGGAAATAACCTCTGAATAAACTTGGGTTTCGCGGATGCGACGTGCAATTAGTTCGGAGTATTGAGAGCCAAAATCCAAAATGACGATCATCTGGCGATTTAGCTGCTTTTGTAGAGAGGCAGTCGGTATCCTCTCAACGTTGGGAGATGCTTTTTCTGTCTGTAGTGTCACTGCTGTTGTCCGTGATACCAATCGTGGGAATATGCAATTATCTCGCTGCCAAAATAAACTTATGAGCGGCGAGAATCTATTGCAGTCAATAAATCGGTCAAAACCTTATGGCTTTTAGAGAATTAGCCTATAGATATTCTTACCAAGTTAGCATAATTGTCCTAGTAACGTAGCACCGATTTGACTAGTGGTGACGATCTGGCGATCGCGATCAAATAGCACTGAACCAACTTGAACGCTTTGTTCTGAATGCTTGCGGATGTAGTCCTGGGAGCGTTGATCGATAGCAAAAGCGATCGCGCCATAAACCTGTTCAACCCAATTACTACCTTCAGCGATATCTAATTGCCGGAGATATTGCAGCGCTACTTCCGTTGTCGGACTGGTAAAGATTACCTGTAACACTGAGGTTGGTAAACCCACTTGAGCGCAGTGAGCTGTAAGAATTTCTAACCGTCCATCGGCGAGGTGGTGGTGGGTGTGAAAAATGCCGCCTGCTAATTTGATTAACTTACCGTGGTAGCCAAATAGCAAAATAGCCGGAACATGCTGCAATCCGGCGGTAACGAATAACGGTCCGAGCCAATTCGCTGTTTTAACCAACTGCTCTGGATTTATTCCTAAATTTCGGGCTAAATCTAAACCATTTTCCCCGACGCAGAAGACCAAACAATTAAAACGGCTGGCTTTCTCTTGCAATTCTTGCCGATAAGCTTCTAATTGCTCAGGAGAACTTAAGGGTTGAGAAATACCCGTCGTTCCTAGCAACGAGAGTCCTTCGACCACCCCAAAGGCAGCATTAGAGGTACGTTCTGCTAATTGGCGTCCTGCTGGGAGAATAAAGGTGACTTGAATTTTTTCTGCTGCTGCTAGTAGACGGCTCAGGTTGTCTTGCAGTAGACGCTGGGCGTAGGAGTAGATTGCTGCCTTGCCCCCTGCATTCATTTGCCGTCCAATTCCTTCACCCCCCAGTATCCGTACTTGTTCGCATTGATTGGGTTGCCCCCATTCTACTAATGCCCAAATTGGAGTATTGCGCGTGAGGTCGAGGTTATCACCGGGATCACTGCGCGTGATGGCTAGTGCTATACCTTCTCGGAGTCCTGCCACTTGCTCAATAGGAATGCTGACAGTTTCAGGCGGTGCGATTAAATCTACGGATACGGCGTTTAGAGGTTGGGGTTGGCGCAACCAACGCAGGGCAGCAATAGCTGCGGCACAGGCAAAAACGGGTAAGGTGTAGCCTGATTGAGGTTGGGAAGCAGTCATTCAAGGGGAAATCAAGGGGTACTGTTAGGCGATCGCTCCCCTGCCCTATCAATGGGCAATCAAACAGGAGTTCGATCGCTGGATTGACAGCAATTGAGTAGGGCAATTGGGCAACTCTCGCAACGATTTTAAATCCTTGTTGCTTAACTCTCGCTCAAACAACACATTTAGAAAAATTGCAAAGACAGTGGGGTAGGCTAACAAAACTAATAATCCGATCATAAAAATCACCTCCACTATTAAATACGTCCAGTGAGTTGGAGATTATGCACATTAGTTTCAATTCTTTACATTTAGATAATGTACAGAATGAATGCTCTTGATCACAAAGGCAGCGGAGATAGGATCACCAAGGACTGATGACCTAAAACGATGCCTCTTTATCAGAAGCGATCGCAAAATAGGGAGGTTGCACTAGACCTGACCGACCCGCCAGAGTTGGCGGTTTTTTTTAGAGTACCGTTTGCGGGTTGTTGTTTACCAGTCCTAGATTTGAGAAACTAAGTTGGCTCATTACCTAAAGTGCAGTAGCATAAGCTAGTTTGGGTTTTGTAAGAAACTGATGATTCATCTGAGTACAGTGGCAGCCAAAGAGATCAACCGCTTGCAGTTGAAGCACCAGCAGCTAGAGGCACGACTGCGCTTGGGAGTTCAAAAGGGGGGCTGTGCTGAGTTTTACTACACCCTCGATTTTGATGAAGGCATCAACCCAGGCGATCGCATTTATGAGTGTGGTGGAATCTCAGTTATCGTAGATGAGCAAAGCGTCCATTACATCGCTGATTTGACCCTAGAGTACTCAGAAGACCTGATGGGCGGCGGATTTAGATTCCATAACCCGAAGGCACTAGAAAGCTGTGGTTGTGGCAACTCTTTTCGAGCTGGGTAAAGTTTAAATTGGCACTTTTGCCAAAATGTCGGTATAATCAGAATTTGTCGATTGTTATGATAGTGAAAAGAAAGCTTTACGCGCCGTAACTCATGCCAACTATTCAGCAGCTCATTCGTAGCGAACGCTTCAAAGCTAAGAAGAAAACTAAGTCGCCTGCGCTGAAGCAATGTCCGCAGCGTCGCGGTGTGTGTACGCGAGTTTACACAACAACACCTAAAAAACCGAACTCAGCCCTGCGAAAAGTGGCAAGAGTGCGTCTGACATCTGGTTTTGAAGTGACGGCATACATTCCAGGTATCGGTCACAACCTCCAAGAACACTCAGTCGTGATGCTCAGGGGAGGTCGTGTTAAAGACTTACCCGGCGTTAGATATCACATCATTCGGGGAACCTTGGATACTGCCGGAGTTAAGGATCGACGTCAGGGTCGTTCCAAGTATGGAACAAAGCGTCCCAAGTAAGCTACAATCCGTCTGCCCCATTCCGAGTTACAGGATGCTAGGGTAGTGTCCTGAACTCATTCTGGTTTTAGCTAGACTGAGAGGCTGAAAAAATCAGGTTAAGTTTACTACCAAAGTAAAGCTTGTTGTTGAGATGCAACGAGATAAAACCTGTGCTGGTTGAGGAAACTATGAACTTAATAGTGAGTTAAATAGACCTGAATCAAATCATTAGCAGCCTAGGGGTCAGTTGCGTCCGCTAGGTATTTTTCAACGTTTGCAATTGTCTATATTTTTTAAGGCTTAACTATGTCTCGTCGTACAGTTGTAAAAAAACGTCCTGTCCCCCCTGATCCGGTTTACAACAGTCGCCTGATCAGTATGATGGTGCGACGGATTATGCGTAGTGGCAAGAAATCCCTTGCCTATGGGATTATCTACGATGCCATGAAAATCATTGAGGAGCGAACGGGCAGCGAGCCTCTTGCTACATTTGAGAAAGCCATGCGGAATGTAACGCCGTTGGTTGAAGTAAAAGCCCGTCGCGTGGGAGGGGCGACTTATCAAGTACCGATGGAAGTCCGCTCTGACCGAGGCACCAGTTTGGCAATGCGCTGGCTGATCCAATTTTCAAGGTCTAGAGCAGGTCGGACAATGGCTAGCAAGCTAGCCAATGAACTGATGGATGCTGCTAATGAAACCGGTAATGCTATTCGTAAACGGGAAGAAACCCATCGAATGGCAGATGCAAACAAAGCTTTTGCCCATTACCGATACTAACGACGTTCTCTAGCAGATTTAGGTACACAAACGCCTAAAAATTTAAACAAAGTATAGAATTGTAAAGAGATAGCAACGTGTAAAATTGCGGCGCAGACGAAGGAGGTAGCTGTGGCACGTACCATCCCGCTTGAGAAAGTACGCAATATGGGCATTGCAGCCCATATTGATGCGGGCAAAACAACAACAACGGAACGAATCCTGTTTTATTCAGGAATTGTTCACAAAATCGGTGAAGTCCATGACGGAACAGCCGTAACTGACTGGATGGAACAAGAGCGGGAGCGAGGAATCACCATTACTGCCGCTGCCATCAGCACTAGCTGGAAAGACCATCGAATCAATATTATTGATACGCCAGGTCACGTTGACTTCACAATTGAAGTCGAACGCTCAATGCGGGTTTTAGATGGCGTGATCGCTGTGTTCTGCTCAGTGGGAGGTGTGCAGCCACAATCGGAAACTGTGTGGCGGCAAGCAGACCGCTACAAAGTGCCGAGAATAGCCTTCGTCAATAAGATGGACCGCACCGGAGCCAATTTCTTTAAGGTTTACGAGCAAATTCGCGATCGCTTGCGGTCGAATGCCGTCGCGATTCAAATTCCCATCGGCAGCGAAACTGAATTTAGAGGAATTGTAGATTTGGTCAGGATGCGAGCCAAAGTCTACAACAACGACTTGGGAACGGATATTGAAGACGTCGAAATCCCTGAAGACATTAAAGAGCTGGCTCAAGAGTACCATTCCAAACTCGTTGAATCGGTGGCTGAAACCGATGAAAGGTTACTAGAAAAGTACTTAGAAGGCGAGGAAATTAGCGAAGACGAAATCCGCAAAGTTCTGCGCAAAGGCACCATTGCAGGCACAATCGTACCTGTACTGTGTGGCTCTGCATTTAAGAACAAAGGGGTTCAGCTTCTGCTAGATGGTGTTGTTGATTACTTACCGTCTCCCACCGAAGTACCGCCAATTCAAGGAACCTTACCTGACGGAACCGTGGCAGAGAGAGTTGCTGATGATGAAGCCCCTCTATCAGCTCTGGCATTCAAAATCATGGCAGACCCCTACGGTCGCTTGACATTCTTGAGGGTTTACTCGGGAATCCTAAAGAAAGGCAGCTACGTCCTCAACTCCACTAAAGATCAGAAAGAACGCATCTCCCGCTTGATTATCTTGAAGGCAAATGAGCGGATTGAGGTTGATGAACTGCGGGCTGGTGACTTAGGAGCTGCCATTGGCTTGAAAGACACCATTACAGGCGATACTATTTGCGGCGAAGAGGCTCCAGTTGTATTGGAATCCCTCTACATTCCAGAACCCGTAATCTCCGTGGCAGTAGAACCCAAAACTAAACAGGATATGGAGAAGCTTTCCAAAGCGCTCCAATCCTTATCGGAAGAAGACCCGACATTCCGCGTCAGTATTGACCCCGAAACTAACCAGACTGTAATTGCTGGAATGGGCGAACTGCACCTGGAAATTCTGGTAGACCGGATGCTGCGGGAGTTTAAAGTTGAAGCGAACGTCGGTGCGCCCCAGGTGGCTTACCGCGAAACGGTTCGCAAAAATGTTAAGGCGGAAGGCAAGTTTATCCGTCAAAGTGGCGGTAAAGGTCAGTACGGTCACGTCGTGATTCAACTCGAGCCAGGAGAACCCGGTACTGGATTTGAGTTTGTCTCCAAGATTGTTGGCGGTTCTATACCGAAAGAATTCATTTCGCCAGCAGAGCAAGGGATGAAAGAGGCTTGCGAGTCCGGCATTCTAGCTGGATATCCGGTCATCGATCTCAAAGCCACTTTAGTAGATGGGTCTTATCACGATGTAGACTCTTCAGAGATGGCATTTAAGATTGCTGGCTCAATGGCAATTCGAGAAGCCGTGATAAAAGCTTCACCCGTTCTGTTAGAGCCTATGATGAAAGTGGAAGTTGAAGTGCCTGAAGACTTCCTAGGGGATGTCATGGGTGACCTCAACTCCCGTCGGGGTCAAATTGAAGGGATGGGCACTGAAGAAAGTATTGCCAAAGTCACTGCGAAAGTTCCACTAGCAGAGATGTTTGGTTATGCTACGGATATCCGCTCGAAGACCCAAGGTCGGGGTATCTTTTCGATGGAGTTCAGTCACTACGAAGAGGTGCCTCGCAACGTGGCTGAAGCTATCATTGCTAAGAGCAAAGGGAACGCATAACTAGGAAAAGGAAAACGTAATTCATGGCACGCGCAAAGTTTGAACGAACTAAACCCCACGTCAACATCGGCACAATTGGTCACGTAGACCACGGCAAAACCACGCTAACTGCTGCTATAACCATGACCCTGGCAGCATCAGGTCAAGCGACAGCCAAGAAGTACGAAGATATTGATGCGGCTCCTGAGGAAAAGGCGCGGGGTATTACGATCAACACTGCTCACGTTGAGTATGAAACAGGTAATCGGCACTACGCTCACGTCGATTGTCCTGGGCACGCTGACTATGTGAAAAACATGATCACGGGTGCCGCTCAAATGGACGGAGCCATCTTGGTTGTGTCTGCCGCAGACGGACCAATGCCTCAAACGCGGGAACACATCCTGCTAGCCAAACAGGTTGGCGTTCCTAGCTTGGTCGTCTTCTTGAATAAACAAGACATGGTAGACGACGAAGAACTGCTAGAGTTGGTGGAACTAGAAGTCCGCGAACTCCTTAGTAGTTATGAATTTGATGGTGACAATATTCCCATTGTGTCGGGTTCCGCTTTGCAGGCAGTGGAAGCGCTAACCTCCAACCCAAATATCAAGCGAGGTGACAATGAGTGGGTTGATAAGGTCTACTCTCTCATGGATGAAGTAGATGCTTATATTCCTACCCCCGAGCGGGATATAGACAAACCCTTCCTGATGGCAGTAGAAGATGTCTTCACTATTACCGGTCGGGGTACAGTTGCCACGGGTCGGATAGAGCGGGGCAAAGTCAAAATTGGTGATGAAGTGGAGTTGGTCGGACTGAGAAACACCGTTAAAAAAACCGTCACTGGAATTGAGATGTTCAAAAAGAGTCTCGAAGAAGGGATGGCTGGTGATAATGCCGGGATTTTGCTCCGAGGTGTTGAGAAAAAAGATATTGAGCGGGGAATGGTAATTGCCAAACCGGGTTCAATCACTCCTCACACTCAGTTTGAGTCGGAAGTGTACGTCCTGAAGAAAGAAGAAGGGGGTCGTCATACACCCTTTTTCGCAGGCTACCGCCCTCAATTCTACGTGCGCACCACAGATGTCACAGGAACCATCAATGCTTACACGGCTGACGATGGCACGACAGTCGAGATGGTGATGCCTGGAGATCGCATCAAAATGACGGTGGAGTTAATCAACCCCATTGCCATTGAACAAGGAATGCGATTCGCTATCCGTGAAGGTGGTCGTACCATCGGCGCGGGTGTCGTTTCCAAAATCCTCAAATAGCACTGTTCTCAGCTAGAACAGGAGCAGAAAGGCAAAGCTTTTCTGCTCCTTATTCATCTGTGTTTGACAAAAGCGCTTCTTTGTGTATTAGCTCCCTTTTGTTCCAGTACCTAGACAACTAAAAAAATGGCAACGATTCAGCAGCAAAAAATTCGGATTCGTCTTAAAGCCTTTGATCGGCGATTGCTCGATACCTCTTGTGAGAAGATTGTAGATACAGCGAATCGAACCAATGCGACCGCCATCGGTCCGATTCCCTTACCGACAAAGCGTCGAATTTACTGTGTATTGCGATCGCCTCACGTTGATAAAGATTCGCGGGAGCATTTTGAAACACGCACCCATCGCCGGATTATTGACATTTATCAACCGTCTTCTAAAACCATCGACGCCCTGATGAAGCTGGACTTGCCAGCGGGTGTAGATATTGAAGTCAAACTGTAGATAGGTTGAAGGTACGCAGGTAACGGGTGAAAAACAGGAAAATCTCTGGCGAATGCCTCCTGCCTGCTGTCTTCCTTATGCCTCTTGCTTTTCTGTCTGATGAGGAATTCAAGAGTTAGATGGGTGTTCAGGTTCTTGTCCAACGAAGAAATCCGTTAAAGTAGGTAAAGAAGCGCAGTTACCATTTTTACCAAGGCAAGATGGCACCCTCTTCTTCGATTGCTGTTAGAGAACTCCCGTTATTTCCACTCGCTGAAGTGGTTCTGTTCCCTGGACGTCCTCTTCCCCTCCATATCTTTGAGTTTCGCTACCGAATCATGATGAATACGATTTTGGATAGCGATCGCCGATTTGGGGTATTGATGTGGGACCCCGTTCAAGGTCAACCCGCTGCCGTCGGCTGCTGCGCTGAAATTGTCCACTTCCAGCGTTTGCCCGATGACCGAATGAAAATATTGACCTTAGGGCAACAACGGTTTCGCGTCCTGGAGTACGTCCGTGAAAAACCCTATCGCGTTGGCTTAGTGGAATGGATTGAGGATAAACCCACAGACACAGACTTGAGAGAAGTCGCTAAGTCAGTCGAACAATTACTGCGAGATGTAGTACATCTGTCAGGTAAGTTGACCGAGCAAAAAATCGAGCTGCCGGAAGACTTACCCGAACTTCCCTTAGAGTTATCCTATTGGATAGCTGGCAATCTCTACGGCGTCGCTTCTGAACAGCAGGCACTCTTAGAAATGCAGGATACAGCGGCACGTCTGGAGCGAGAGGCAGATATTCTCACCTCAACCCGCAACCATTTGGCAGCCCGTACAGTTCTCAAGGATGCTTTTAATTAGATTAGAAACAAAGATGCATCGGTTCAATCCCATAGCTCCTTCCAACTCAGCTCCCCACAGGTAAGCATCTCGCAAATTCGCGCCACTCAAATCCGCTCTAACCAGGTTAGCTTCACTCAAATTGGCACTTCCCAAATTAGCATTTCTTAAGTTTGCACGGCTGAGATTTATCCCTGGTGAATTAACTTCAATTTCTTGGCTCGTCTTCTTTGTAGTCGATTCAGCGCTCTATGTTGATATTTTTTCTTTAGCCATTGTTTAAGAATCGGGAACCATTGCATTTTTGCGCTGAGTTGAGGGAGATTTAAAAACCGTTGTAAATTGCGGACTTGACTTTCATAAGGGCTTATCCTCTCTACTTTCCAGCCTCCTTGTCACCCCTTGAGATTCAAGGGGTGATCCCACTCTTGTCAAACAGTCACTCCTCAACCAGTGCTGTTGAATTAATAGGCAAGACATTGTAACTCCCAAAGATTTTAAGAATTTCTGTATGAGACGCTAATTCAGAAAGGGTAGCTTGCACGGAAGAAATAGAAGCATCCGCTTCCAAATCGATAAAGAAAAGGTACTCGCCAAGCGATCGCTTAGTCGGGCGAGACTCAATACGGCTTAAGTTAATCCCTCGATTGGCGAAGACTTGCAGGAGTTTTGCCAAGGCTCCAGGGACGTTGGCAGGTGTACTGAAGGCTAAAGAGGTATAACTGCCACCAGGAGAGGATTGTTTACCCACAACCCAGAATCGCGTGCAGTTGTCGGGATAGTCATTGATATTTGAAGCGAGGATAGGTACGTTGTACAGTCGTGCCGCTCGTTGAGAGGTAATGACTCCGGCTGTATGATCGGTATCCAGATGCTTGAGTGCCTCTGTTGTGGAATTCGTCGGCACCAGTTGCACTGAGGGGAGAGATGTCTCTAGCCACCTCTGACATTGCGCCAGCGCTTGGGGATGGGAATAAACGGTTTGAATCGACTCTAGAGCAGCCGCCCGTGATAGCAAAGCGTGTTCGATGGGCAAAACTAAAGCTTGCTGGATTTGGAGCCCATGCAGTTGCCAGAGGGTATCGAGTGTAATTGTCACACTGCCTTCAATGGAATTTTCCACGGGGACTACAGCCAGATGAGCTTGCTCTTGGGCTACCGCACGTAAGGTTTGAGCAATGCTTGGGTAAGGACATAATAGGGATGGCTTGCCTGTTGTGCTGGCGAGTTCGCGCCGATAAGCTAGGGCAGCAGCTTCTGCGTAAGTGCCGGGAGGTCCTAAATGAGCAATGGAAACTGACATACAGTACACTTCAACTCAGTAAATCTTTTTTAACCTTTCTAGGCAGTAGCCTGTCAATGCCAACAGATCATCCTTAGGAGATAGGTTTTGGGAGTCATACTCAACTCTTGGAGAGCTTTCCTAAGGATGATGGATGGTGAGCGTCTGAAGTTCTAGGATCTGAGAAGAATCGAGGTTGAGTGCGCTTCTTTTATAGAAAGGACAAGATACGACCCATAAAATAAAAATCCCATTTCAATTCCTGAGAAATCTTAAAGTAACTTTAACTAAAGTAAAATTAGTTAAAAGCCTAGAAGCTGACAATCTTTCCCCCTATGAACAGCCAGTTTGTTGCATCCCAGTCGGTTGAAATCACTGTACCCCAACAACCCGTCCCCATTCAGCACTACTTGCGCCAGCCTCAACGCTTAGTTTATGCGATCGCTGATCCAAGTCTGATCCAGCAACGGAGTCCCCAACGCTTTCGCCTGAAAATGCGTCCCTTGAGTTTTCTGTCGCTGAACTTTCAACCCATGGTGGAGCTGAAAGTATGGACAGATGCTAACGGTACAGTTCACTTGACCTCTGTAGGCTGTGAGATTCCTGGCTTAGACTATATTAATCAACGCTTTTCCCTCGACTTAAAAGGTACACTTTATCCTTATCAGAGCAACGGAGTTACCACGCTCAAAGGCAGAGCGGATTTAAACGTGAGCGTAGACGTACCCCTTCCCCTTTCCCTCACACCCAAGCCCATTCTCGAAACGACAGGTAACGGATTGCTCAAAAGCGTCTTACTCAGGATTAAGCAGAAATTAATGCACCAACTGGTCGTAGATTATTGTCAGTGGGCGAAAAAGGATACCCAGACAAGTACTCACGATCAACCTCAAAAATTGTCACCGGCTGATAATCCAACTGTTTAAACGCCTTGGAAAAAATAGAAAGGAATGCCTGGGTTTATCTTTTCCCATTTGTTCCCAATCCAAGACAGGGACTAAAAGACAGACGGTGTTGGGGTGAAGAGCCATACTGTTGTAGCGCTAATCGGTGCCGCTCAGTTCCATAACCCTTATTTGCCGTCAAATCGTAGTCAGGATACTTGGCGGCAAAACGTACAATTAACTCATCACGCCAAACTTTAGCCACAACACTAGCAGCGGCTATTTCTAGCGATCGCTCATCTCCCTTCACTAAGTTTTGTTGGGGAACGGGTAAGCCTTTCACAACCTGCTTACCATCCACTAAGCAAAGATGAGGCTGCACTTTCAGCTTGAGAACAGCCCGTTTCATGGCGAGCAGTGACGCTTGCGAGATATTGAGCTGGTCGATTTCGGAACAAGTAGCATAACCAATTCTCCAATCGAGTGCCAACCGTTGAATCTCTTGAGCGAGCTTGATACGTCGCAGACGAGACAACTGTTTGCTATCTTTGACACCCGCTAGAGCAAGCTGGGGTAGGGTAGATGGGGGTAAAATTACCGCTGCTGCTACTACCGGACCAAACAGAGCACCCCGTCCTACTTCGTCTATTCCTGCAACCAATCCTCGATCACCGGATAAATCTGGCAGTTCGCAGAAGTTGGATTGGTCATTAGTCATTAGTCCTTGGTCATTGGTTGTGGTTAATTATTATCTCCCGACAGGGTATCCTTTAAAGAACTTCCAAGCAAAAAAATATTTCAGGGATAAGGGGACAAGGGGACAAGGGGACAAGGGGACAAGGGG
>NZ_JADEWY010000235.1 GCF_015207375.1 Coleofasciculus sp. LEGE 07092
CCCCTATTGTGGGATCGCAGTCTCGCCCATCCTGCCTATTAGTTAAGGAAGGTCGAAAAGATTGCCGTCAGCAAGATTGCTAATTGATCGTTGCAGAGTTACCAACGCCCGATTGTAATCCAGAATTGCTGTAAGTAGGTTAATTCTGGCACGGGTTAGGGCAGTTTGCTGGTTGATCACATCGGTTTGGGTGCCAATTCCGGCTTCAACTCGCAACCGTGCCAATCGCAAGCTCTCTCGCGCCTGTTCCAAAGCCAAGGTTGCTGTTTGAATGTTTTCCTGGCTAGATTTTAGCTCGAAAAAAGCTTGCTCAACCTGGAAGCGTATCTGGTTGCGCTGATTGGCAAATTGAGTTTCAGCGATCGCTTCATTCACTTCTTCCTGAGCAGCTCTGGCTCTAGCGGCTCCACCATCGAAAAAATTCCACTGGAGGCGCGCTCCTAGGGTGAAGCCATCTTCTGGACCGTCGTCATTCCCGAAATCAGCTAGGATATTGTAGCTGCCAAATAAACTCAATTGCGGTCGGATGGCAGCGAGGGCAATACGCTGCTGCTGCTGGCTGATAGTGCGTTGGATAAGCTGCTGTTCTAACTCTGCTCGATTTTTGAACGCGATGATAATACTTTCCTCTAACGAAAGATCCCAATTTCCTGCCAGTTGAATCGGATCAGCGGCTGAGACAGCTACCTGCTGATCCAAACTCAGTACCTGCACGAGTTGACGACGGACAATGCGTTGTTGGCTAATAGAATTAGTTAGCTGCTGATTGTTATTTGCCAACTCTACCTGCGCTTGCAAGACTTCAAACCGCGTTCCCAACCCCGCTTGTTCTCGCAACACGGCATCCTGCAAACTTCGAGCGGCATCAGTTACCGCTGCTTGGCTAATTTCAACTTGGGCATCAGCTTCTTGCAAATTGTAGTAGACATTGCTAACGTTCAGTCGCAAATCTTCCGAAATGCGTTCTACATCAAGCTGCTGGAAGCGGACTTGTTCTTCAGCCGCTCGAATTGTTGCAGACCGACGCCCAGCAGTATAGGCGGCGTAGTTGACCTCCAGCCTGTTATTGAATGTGGTTGAGGTATTATTATTATCTTGAGAATCAATCCCCAACAATTCACTGAGTTGATCCTGGAAGTTAGAGCCAGATTGGGCAGATTCTGTACGGGTAAATTCGGAAATGAGGCTTGCTGTCGGATATTCAGCGGCTAAGGCTTCTGCCAAGGCAAACTGAGATCGTTCGAGGGCAAGTAGGGATTGTTGTAACTCCCGATTATTGCGCCGTGCTAGTTCTATTGCCTGCTCCAAGGTAATCGGTTGGATGGTTTGAATTTCAACGTCCTCGGGTCTGGTGGGAAATAGCAAGGGATTGGCGCTGGGATTGAGCAATGTTGGATCGAGAAGTTCAGTTGTTGGAGTAGGCAAAAGCAACGGATCAGTTGTGCGAGTCGGAAATTCTGGCGCTGGAGTGGTCGGCTCGTCTAGGATTGGCACAGAGGGTTCTACGGTAGGCAACTGACCAATAGGCATTTCACTTACAGGTGTACTGGCTCTTTCTCTATCATTCTCAACAAGTAGTGTGCTAGATCGAGGTGTACCTGCTTTATCAGCTTCAGTTTCTACCGCCACAGCGTTAGGGATGGTGGATGGGATACTGCGAGGATTTTGTTGGTTGTTGATATCAAAATCTCGCCGACGAAGGCTTCTGGGATCGACCTGGATTCTAGAATGATTCAGCAAGGGGCGCTCAGAGGGGAGTGGGAGAGGGGGCGATACTGCGATCGCAGAACTTGCGGTGTTCTCGTCCTCCTGATTAGCGCGTTCTCGTCTATTCTTGGTAGCGGACTCCTGGTTATCCCCTTGATGGACTGGCAAACCCCCCTCTGTGGATGGGTGAGTGGAGAGGTTGCCTGTTTCTAATCTCCAATCCCCAAGCTCTTCCTGTTCATGGATGGGTACTCGACTCTCGGATAGAGCGAGTGATGGTAACTCTTCTGAGGCACTCGGTTTGATATAGAGCAATGCAATCGCTGTCCCCACACCTACAGCCACGAAATAACGGAACGTTGGCATATGTTTTGAAAGTCGCTCTTTAGTTGTCAAGAACTGCGCGTCTTGCGCTACCAAATGGCAGAATAATCGTTTGTCAGTACACTTGGCAAACGATTAGTCGAACTTATTTTGTTGGTTTATAATCAGGCTGATCTACTATCCTAGGAGATCTGAGCGTCCAATAGACATCGATTCAATCGAAATTCCAAAACTGTAACACTCTCTGAAACAGAACATTCAACAAATTCGCGGGAATCGCCATCCTCAAAGAGAGTAAGCTAAACGCTTACGAACAGATGTTCTACTTAGTCTGTCACCTAAATCACAGTTGCAATGCCTGAAAAATTTGCCACGCCCTAAAAACATTACCCTGTAACAGAGCCGCAACACCAGAAAGAGCTTGCAGTTCTGGCAGATTCGGGTTAAGCTTCAAAGCGGGTTTTAGAGCATCTTGAGCATTCTTCCCCCGCCATTGGTAGAGGTAGACAAAGGCAAGATAAGCACGAGCATAAGGATTGTCTGAATCAAGCTCAACCACTCGCTTCAACGCTGCGATCGCTCCTCCGGCATCTTCCTGCAATACTCTAGATAATGCTAAACCGTAAGCCCATTCTAAATTTTGCGGTTCTAACCTTAGCCGATGCGCCAACGCTAAATCCGCCTGCACCAGATAATCTTGAATCGGGTCATACTGATTAATACGCCCCGTTTGCTCAAAAATCGGTTCTAAAGCATCCGTTCCTTTCGGTAAATTAACCGCTAACGTCCGCAGTTGAGTAAGTAAATCCAATTCTGGTGCTGGTGTTACAGTAGCCGTCGGATCGATAGTCACAGTAACAGGTGGCACTTGGATAGGATAAGTTTCACCCGTTTCTCGATTTAGATAAGTCGCCTCCAGACTATAACTGCCTGCTGGTATATCCCCAGGAGGCAGCATCGCCGTCCGTTCAACGACTCGGAATTGAGAATTTTGAATGGTGTTAGCGTCCCTAGACGTAACCCATTTTGAATTAAAATGCAACTCTCCCATCCCAATACCATGATCATGCAACCATCGGTGTTGAGGCGTTCCTGTCCAAGTCAATAGCACAATACCCGACTGCAACTGCTCCCAAGTACCCACCCACTCATAATTGATTGGCACAGGCACGCCCGGAGGCACCTTATCTGGCACTGTCACCTTATCTAACTGAATTTTGTCTCCCGACCCCTGACTCCCAACTCCCGACTCTAGTTGTACCTCTACAGATAATTCCCGTCGGTGATAAAGCTTTAAAATACTGCCATCCGGTAAATTCCAACTCTTCTGTAGCCCGAAATCTCCCCCTTGCTCAACCGTTTGAACCATAGCCCCTTGCGCTTCAGGAACAGAACCTTGCTCACCCGTTTTAGTAAGAAACCAAGAAAGCGATCGCACATCCTGCTGAAGTTGTTCCTGTTGCGTTCCCACCTGACGCCCGTAAACCTGAAAATCCTGCAACGCTCCATAATAATTAAAATTATGCTGGTTAATTTCCGGCGTTGAAGGCAGCACTCCCAAGGTTGTACGCAAGTAAGGAGAGGTTTCGATAATTTCATCAATAACCTGAGAATGAGGAAATGGCTGTCCCAGATAAGGTCGATACTGGAAAGGAGAAAGGATAGGGGAAAAAGCCGTTCCTCCCAGAGGAAACAAATTTAGTATCATCAATAACGATGCCAGCCCAACCGTACCCCAGCGAATATTTTTTGCCCAGCGCCCCTTCCAGAGAGTCAAACCATAAGCCAACACTACCGATATCACTGGCAAAAGAGGCAAAATATAGCGATCGTCTTTATTAATATTCAGAGAACAAAGAAGATAACCTCCCAGCAAGAAAACGGCTAACCAAGTTGGGGGAGCGGGGAAGCGAGGGAGCTGGGGAGCGG
>NZ_JADEWY010000236.1 GCF_015207375.1 Coleofasciculus sp. LEGE 07092
CCCCTTGTCTCTTCAAAAAACCTATGGCAAAGAAACCCCAACCCCACCGCTACGCCGATCGCCTCTCGTTCGAGCGAATTTTGCTAGTCATCGCTACCCTCATCCATCACCCCGGCGTTGGCAGTTCCGAACCCTCAGAACACACCTCAAATGGCAGCTATCACAACGCCTTAGAACCGCTACAAACGAAGGTGCGTCAGTTTGCCCAATCCGTGGGTATTCTATTTCCCGATAACTATCCCTCCATCGGCACCCTCCGCAAAGACTTAGAAACCCTGCGAGATTACGGCATCCTTGACCGCAGAATGTACCGTTGGGGCTATTACCTGGGAACCGGTGCCATGAGTCGGGAGGAACTCAAAGTCGCATTCAACGCCCTACAGTCTCAAGCAAAATACCAAGGCGACCCCCAAATCCGCAAAATTTACAAGACCCTAGAGAAGCGACTACGAGGATTAGAATTAGACGGTAACGCAGACTTTTCCTACCCTGTCCGCGCCTATCTGAATCGCCCCATCATCCATACTGACCCGGAGGAGATGCAGGCAAAGGGCAACAACCGCCACACCTTATTTCACTGCTTGGATACCTTGGAAGAAGCGATCGCAACAGGTCAATTAGTAGAACTCTATCGCTTCCGAGAACCCTACCAAAACCGCATCGGATACTTAAAAGTTTACCCCTTGCAATTGTTTTACCATGATATTGCATGGTATTTACTCTACGAAGAAGCCAGCACCCCTGATTTATACCAACCCGATGAAATCCAGCATTTAGAAGTCGAACGACTAGACCGATTGAAAGACCACTGCCGGATTATTCAACCCCAAGGACGAGGAAAAGACGCCCAGTTAGAGAGTCTCGACCTGGCACAGAAACTCATGAAAATGGGGTGGGGAATTTATCTAGGAAAACCAGAAAACCAACAAAAAGAGCGGAAAAATCAGGTATCATTTGAATGGATAATTGTACACTTCTTCCCGCCCTCAACCCACTTTATTTTAGAAGGTGAATGTCGCCACGATAATCAGAAAGTTAAAGAAAAAACCGATAAACACGGCAATTATTATATCGAGTATCGCATCAAACTCCCCCGTCGCTCCTTCCCGGAATTCTGCCGTTGGGTCTACCGTCATTTAGACAACGCCCAATTTACCTCACCCCCTGATTTAGTAGAAAAACACAGACAAGCCCTTCAACTTGCTGTCAATCGTTATAATCAATAATTCAGAAAACGTTCCCTTCATTTCCATCTTTTCAGGTGTTACATCACTTCCTAATCGGTACACCCAGTTCCGGCAAATCGACTCTCGCCGCCTTTCTCCATCAGTTAGAACCAAATAGCGTAATTATCTCCACCGATGCCATTCGTGCCCGATTATTTGGAGATGAAAACATTCAAGGTGATTGGTTGCTGATTGAAAAGGATGTTTTCTCCCAGATGCACACTGCATTTTTAGCCGGACAATCTGTTATTTACGATGCCACTAATGCTAAACCCGAATGGCGCAAATCAATTTTAAATTCGGTATCTGGTGAACAAGTACAGTGGTTAGCGTGGCACTTACAAACGCCTCTGGAACTATGCCTATTGTGGAACCAACAGCGTCAGCGCCAGGTGCCGGATGCTGTGATTATCGAGTTTTACCGTTCACTACGAGATTTTCCGCCCCAGGTGTCTGAGGGATTCGTTGCAGTTAATGGGGTGAAGGTGACGCCGGAGGGTATTGATTTTGATGAAGTAGTGCGTCTTTGGGGGAGAGAAATGTGCTGAAATGCTTGCCAGATAAGGGTTGGGGGATGTCCCTTTTAAATCGTCTCCACAGGGCTTGAAATCGGCGCGAGGGGTGAATCCATCCTCTGACTGCGTTTCCGAGGCTTGGAGGGGATTTTGATGGGATGAGCTGAAAGGTAGACGGGGAGAAAGTTTCAGCCGTTGGGTAGTCGTTTTTGAGAAAAATTAAGGGCGGACATTGCCCACCCTTCCACTGGAATGCTGATTTAATTGGTTCCTCTGCAACTGGGATAGTTCATGCTGGGCGATCGCCCGGATTCAGTTCCGCTGCGGGAGTTTCCATTCAGTTAGTTTTCAAGCGCGAGTGGGAAGTTTCTGCATTGGGATTTCATGTCCCATTGCTAGCACAGTTTCCATTCAAGTAGTTTTCCCAGCGAGTGGGAAGCAAACAAGCGTTGTTCCGTTCACGGAGCCTCTCCGGTTTCCATTCAAGTAGTTTTCCCAGCGAGTGGGAAGGGCAATGACCATAGTGTTCGTAACACTACCGTCAAAGTTTCCATTCAAGTAGTTTTCCCAGCGAGTGGGAAGCATGTCTACCAATCACGACCTGTCAAGCTCTATGTCTGTTTCCATTCAAGTAGTTTTCCCAGCGAGTGGGAAGAGTTCGTCTAGCAGCCCTTACCCAGTAAAGGTTACAGCCGCCAAATCGACACCAGTGAAAAAATCATACCATATCGACCTGAAATTTGAACCAAACACCCGCCTCAAATCCTTTCCCTGTATGGCATCGATACCACTTAACGAAAAACATAGGGTTTGGGCGATTTTCCGAGTGGTGTCGATGAGTGAATAGTAGGAGCAAAGCTATTGTTTTTCCTAAAAAATCTAAACCTATTAGACCATTAGCCCTTAAAACACTCATAGGTTTAACTGTTCCCGTAACTCTGCCACATTCCGCACCTGACTCCAATCGATATCCTCTCGCTGCAATAAGTCAACAGCCACACCAATCAGATGTTGTGGAAAGACACGCTCCGATGGTGGCACAGGTTCGTCATTATTATCCCGAACGGTACGAGCGGTTTCATTCAACCACTGATGTTGAGAGCGAGAAATTTTGATATTCACCGTGACCAGTTTCTCCTCAGTTTCGGTCGATGCAGCGTTAGTTTTTTCCTTTACTGTAGAATCTTCTGGAGAAGGTGCAGAGGATTTGATGCCGGAAAACTGACTTAATTTTCCCATATTGCCCATCTTTTTCTTGGTCATTTCCACACTCCCAAGCACTCCTTCGCCAGCGTTTTATACGCCTTCGCCCCTGCCGATCGCGTCGAGTATACTGTCACGGGTGAGGCATGAGCGATCGCTTCTGCCACGGCAATATTTTCTGGCACGACTGTCTTGAGTAACCGATAACCCAACTCTCCCACTGCTTCTGCCAACAGTTCATCAGCTTCTTTGGCAATCACCAACCGGGGACGATAACGACAGCGCAGCACGTCAATCGGCACATTGGGACGTTCCTCTCGAATCAACTGCACCGCCTCTGAGAGTCCTTTGAGTACAGCCGGTTCGCAAATCACCGGAATCAGAATGCGATCGCTTTCATCGCCCCATTAATCGCCCCGCTAATATCAGCAGCTTTTGGAAGATTGAGCCAATCATCAAAACGGGCTTGATTCAGTCGGAACAGTGTCCCCTTTGCCAGGTAATTTGTCTTCCCCACGATGCGCTGTCTGCTACTCCAGCCTCCAGCCTCCAGCCAAACACAGTACTTTCCCCTTCCGAATCGTTGTTTGCCGTCGTCACAAATAAACTCTGTCCCGTCGCATTCTGGAATTGAAACAGGCAAAGCCCTAACCCAGTTCCAGAGCAATCAACTACTTCGGTGTATCCTTTTTCAATGAAGCGATCAATAACTCCACTTCGGTTCGGATTATTAAGCTGCTCCATATTAAATACAGCCTGCCAACCTTCCTCAATCAACAGATTCCTCGCCTCAGAGTACGTCATACCTTGACGCAATTTAGGCACTTCCTGCGCCAAAGCTGAGAGATGAACAGAGAAGACTGCACTCAAAAGAACACTAGACAAGAAGGGTTTAAGCATATTGGCTGAACTAAAAGTCCTTGAAAGATAGGTAGTATTAGGGAATAATAGGGAAAGAATTTATACATTCTCCATCAAGCTTAACTCACCCC
>NZ_JADEWY010000021.1 GCF_015207375.1 Coleofasciculus sp. LEGE 07092
GAGCTGGGGAGCTGGGGAGCTGGGGAGATGAGTAACACTCAAAAATATCCTTTTCTCCCTACACCCCACACCTCACCCCCAATTGCTAACATCAATCTAAAATGCTAGCTCTAGAATCTCATGCGCCTGTTTACGACAACAGCGGGATTGCGCTGCTACCTAAATCATCACCGACCGGGAAAGGACGTTGGTCTTGTGCCAACAATGGGAGCCTTGCACGTCGGTCACTTCAGTTTAATTGAGCGGGCAAGACGCGAAAATACTATTGTGATTGTCAGTATTTTCGTGAATCCGCTCCAGTTTGGTCCCATGGAAGATTTTCAGCAGTACCCGCGTCCATTGGAACAGGATCGGCAACTGTGCGAACAGGTGGGGGTTGATGCCATTTTTGCTCCGACAGCCGTTGAATTATATGGTCATCACCGGTTGACTTCTGATGTGGGTGCCGAGTTGACTCAAGTTGTGCCGCCGACAGCAATGACTTCTGTATTGTGCGGTCGTTTCCGCCCCGGTCATTTTCAGGGGGTTGCCACTGTCGTTACTAAGCTCTTAAATCTGTTACAGCCAAACCGAGCTTATTTTGGTCAAAAAGATGCCCAACAACTGGCGATTATCCGCCATTTGGTGGCAGATTTGAATGTGCCTGTGACGATTGTGGGTTGTCCGATTTTGCGGGAAGAATCGGGACTGGCTTACAGTTCTCGTAATCAGTATCTAACCGAGTCGCAAAAATCCCAAGCTCCTATTCTTTACAGTGCTTTGCAGCAAGCCCAGAAAGCCTTTCAAGCTGGAGAACGCGATCGCACTGTTTTGATTGAGACGGTCAAATCTGAGTTAACCCGCGCTAGCGATATTCTGGTAGATTATGTTGAACTGGTTGATCCCACAACCTTGATGCCATTGGATCAAGTTGAACACAGGGGACTGTTAGCCCTTGCCGCCCACTTCGGTTCAACGCGCTTAATTGACAATATACTGCTAGTAGATCGCCAACCTGTTGTGGCAATTGATGGTCCGGCGGGTGCTGGTAAATCTACAGTCACTCGCTTAGTGGCTAAGGCGCTGGGACTGATGCATTTAGATACGGGTGCCATGTATCGGGCTCTAACTTGGCGGGTTATGCAAGGGGAAATCGAGCTGGAGGATGAACCTGCGATCGCTGAACTCGTCAGCCAGTCTCACATTTATCTGACTAATGAAGGTGTTGAAGAGCCGGGGGTGAGGGTTTGTATTGATGGAGAGGACGTTACCCAAGTCATTCGCTCCCCTGAAGTCACCGCGAATGTTTCTGCGATCGCGGCTTTGCCAGAAGTGCGCCGTGAGTTAGTCAAACAACAACAGCGCTTGGGGTGTAAAGGTGGTATTGTTGCAGAAGGACGGGATATTGGCACCCATGTCTTTCCCGATGCCGAACTCAAAATTTTCTTAACGGCTTCTGTTCAAGAACGAGCCCATCGGCGGCAGGAAGACCTTAAAAACCAAGGACATGGGGATGTGAGTCTAGAACAACTTGAACACGAGATTCAGCAACGAGATATTAAGGACAGCACCCGCGCTATAGCCCCACTGTGCAAGGCACCGGATGCTATAGAAATGAATACCGATGGTTTGACGATCGCGGAAGTGACCGCAGGAATTGTCAATCTTTACCAGGAGAGGGTATCATCGTAGGCAAATTTCTGTAGCGATCGCGGCTCCTATAGAGAACGTTTACAGAGTGGGTGCATAGACTCCCATTTCCCACAAAGAAGTGGGATAGAATCTTTTGCTGTTTATCCGTTGTCTGGTAGAAAAAACCAAATGCAAAGGACAAAACCTTAGTTGAAAAAATTGGCTGTTTATCCCGGATGTATCGTGGTTTGGGTAGTAATTAACAACAGCATTATTAATGTTAATGTTAAGGCGGATGTAAGTACTCGGTTCGCTATTGCCTTACCGGGTGCTGCAATTTAGGAATGACAACCTTGAGATATTGAGGGGCAGTATTAGAAATTAGGGTTTGAGAGCGGATCTACTTCTAATTGGCTTTTTGTAGCTAATTCGTTTAAGACTTACGCAATCACTTCCTCGGTGTCTTCCTAGGATTAGGTAGACACCGAGAGGAAAAAGTAAGAATACTTGCGTAAGTTTTGTTAGTTTTTATACCCAAATGCCGCTCGACTTGCTATTACAGCTCCCACAATGGGAATAATTTCCAATTACTGCTCATCAAAAACTGAGGGATAAAAAGCCATAACCTTGCCGCTTTGGTGTTCAGAGGAGTGAAGGAGATTTAATGTGGCAGAACCCCGTCTGTTTACTGGGCAATACAAGCTCTCTATGATAGCAGTTGCCATTACGCTTGGTTTTATCGCTGGCATAAGCTTACCAATCAGTCGCTCGGTTAAGCCGGAAGTCGCTCCACCAGTTAATTGGTTAAACAGGCAACAAAATCCAGATTCAAATATATCAAAGGTTACAGGGTTAATTGGGCAGCAAAATCAGACCTATAAGAAAATGGTCGCTGAATTGGCGGCGGAAGAAGCCAGACGGTTGAATTTTTCTGTCCCCGTTCAATTTCAAGGAAAAACAATTGAACACGTTAAACTAAAAGACGACTCTAAAACCATTGCCCTAACCTTTGATGATGGACCTTGGTCGAGTGCGACCCCTCAAATACTTGATATTCTTAAAGAGAATAACATCAAAGCTACTTTTTTTTTAGTCGGAAAACACGTGCAGCGTTATCCTCAAATTACAAAACAAATAGTAACTGAAGGTCACGCCATTGGCAACCATAGCTGGAGTCATCAATACCATCAGTACAGCACAGCAGCAGCAGATCGTGAACTTAATAACACGGCAGCTTTAGTTCATAAGTTAACTGGAGTAAAAACCACATTATTCAGACCGCCTGCTGGTATCTTGAATAATGGCTTAGTGGCATACGCTCACCAGCAAAAATACGCGGCGATTATGTGGTCAGCAGACTCAAAAGACTGGAGTATTCGTAGTACAGAAAAAGGGTTGATTGACAATGTACTTACAGCCGTT
Organism: Coleofasciculus sp. LEGE 07092; assembly: GCF_015207375.1. GTDB lineage: Bacteria > Cyanobacteriota > Cyanobacteriia > Cyanobacteriales > Coleofasciculaceae > LEGE-07092. Next base: position 3,034 of record NZ_JADEWY010000021.1, read on the forward strand.
AAACCAGGAGGGATTGTTTTACTCCACGATGGTGGGGGCAATCGATCCAAGACAGTGCAGGCTTTACCGAAACTAATTTCCGAATTGAAAAAGCGCGGCTACCAGTTTGTAACCGTGCCGGAACTATTGGAAATGGAAGAAAAGTAGGGGTAATGGAGCTGGGAGCTGGGGAGGTAGGGACACAATATATCGCTATTCTGTCACTCTAGTACATTTCGTCAAAAGTTTTTGACCACCTCAAGAGAGACAAGGAGGACAAGGGGGATTTTAGCTGGTCACTTATTTCCGCCACGCTGCACTAGTCAGGGGATTTCTTTTAAAGAGTGGTGTCAAAACCAAGCCAGTTTATCAGTTGAGGCGGGACGAACAGTACAGGTGCTGTTAGCAGCAGTGTCAAGTCTATAGTGAATCATCTTAACTGGAAGTTGATGTGTTGTGTGTGATCGATCGCCTATTGACGTAGCAAGACTAGATTTGTGTATTGCCAGATACCAGGGGTTCAGATCCCCAACTTCTTAAAGAAGTAGGAGATCTGCTTTTACGAGTTAGACTCCTTAGACACTAAACTTGCACTAACACCCTCCAAATCAGCAACCTTACGACTAAAGAGCTTGAAATACAAACCCACAAAAAATTCCTTAATAGGAAGTGTCATAAACGTTAGTGGATTAATCGTTACGATAATATTCCGCACATCCCTAACCGCCAAATTCACAATTTGCTTCGCCACCCAATCTGCTGACATCACTCCAATCGGATTCAGATTGCTTTTAAACGGTCCCAAAATCAATTTTCGCACCACACAAGGGGCATCCAAACGCCGCAACGTCACCAAATCTCCCAATGCCCGTTTTGTTAACTCATACAACGGACTAAACGCCGGACTGACTTCCGCCTCTGACGTATTCACCCAAACTTCCTTACGGGCAATATCCTCATTCGTGCGTACTGTCTTAAAAAATAGTTCCAGCAACCGCCAGCTTGAAAACGTGTTGACTTCATAGGATAAAGTAATGGCATCCGCTGTCCTTTCCCCATGCACGTTAATCCCATGATTGAGAATCAGAATATCAACCTTTTCTAACTCGGCTACCAGTTCTGATTCTTTCCCTACCTGCCAGGTGACAGTTTTTAGTGACAGACTTTCACCATTCACAACCAAGTCAATCGTCTGCCTCTTCGAAGTCAGAGCAATTACCTTCGCTCCCCGATTGTGGAGGTTTTGCATCAGTGCTTGTCCCAACGTTCCCGATGCACCCGTTACCGCCACTGTCTTACCTTTGAGGGAAAGTGCCGTACCCATAAGTTTGTCTACCAACGTCAATGTGCTGCAATAGTAAGCCTTTTGATTATCAAAGTGATGCCGCCAATGGTAGGTGCGATTTACTGTCCAATGAGACGGCGGACTTAAAAACGGACCCGGTAAATGGGTTAAATCTGTGAGTTCATGCGCCCATTTCAACCCACTCCCCCGCGCGATCGCACCCAGTAAAAAGCCTATGGTATAAATCGAACCAGCCAATGCTACCCAATGATACTGGGGTATTACCCTGTAGGCAGCAAGCCACATCAATACGCTCAACAGCAGCATCACCAAGCATTCCGGCACATCATTGAACCAGTGAGCCTGTCGATAAATGCGATCGCTCGCAGGCGTCAAATCTGGGCGAAACACCCGATGGTGCCAAACGTGCAACCGATACAGAGGAGCCCAGTAATGGGACAAGGCGTGATAAAAGTCCCGTACCAGCTCTACCCATAACACAGAACCCAGTCCCCAAACTGCTATTGTTATCCAAGACATTGTCATACACAAACTCCAAACACCCTTTATCGATAATGATTCAAGCAGTACATTTTTCTCCCCACTCTCTACCTCTCACCTCAGCCCCTAACAATTGCTCCCCCACCAAAACTCATGAATGCAAACACTTCCCTATCAAAGTATAGAAAAATTAATAATTCAAGATACAATCAGATACAATTTAATCAGTAAGGGTGGTGAAATCAAGTAACTTATGTCGCAGGATTCCTGGAACGAAAATGACGAACTTGACCCGATTGGCTCCCTGCTATCTGAATGGTCGAATGATGATTTTGAAAATGACTTCTTCTTCCAAGGACTAGAAGGACGCCGACGCAAGGCGGCTGTAGTGTTAACCATGATTTGGGGTGGCACAATTGCATTGCATCTAGTCTCTTGGGGTTCCTGGTTAATTGTGGGATTGACTGCGCTACTAGGGATTCAAGCTGTACGAATCGTCCTAGCTCGACCGTTAAAGACACCGAAACTGCTTTCGGATACCGATCAAGAGAATTTCCCTTTTGTTTCCCTGCTCGTGGCAGCAAAAAACGAGGAAGCTGTGATCAGCCACCTCGTCAAGATGCTGTGTAACTTAGATTACCCCAAAACGCGCTATGAAGTTTGGGTGATTAACGACCACAGTACAGATCAAACACCCATCCTGTTAGAGCAACTAGCGGCAGAGTACGACCAGTTGAAAGTACTGCACCGAGGCGCTGATGCAGGTGGCGGCAAATCGGGAGCACTCAATCAAGTACTTCCCCTTACCCAAGGAGAGATTGTGGGGGTATTTGATGCCGATGCTAAAGTCTCCAAAGATTTATTGCGGCGGGTGCTGCCCTTATTCAGACAGCCGAAAATGGGAGCTGTGCAAATGCGCAAAGCAATAGCTAATGCCTCAGAAAATTTCTGGACACGAGGGCAGATGGCAGAAATGGCATTCGACTCCTACATTCAACAGCATCGGATTGCCATCGGCGGCATTGGGGAACTGCGAGGCAACGGACAATTTGTTCGTCGAGTAGCCTTAGAACGGTGCGGCGGTTGGAACGAGCAAACTATTACCGACGACTTAGATTTAACCATTCGCTTGCACCTTGATAAATGGGATATCGGCTTTCTCAACTTCCCGCCTGTGGAAGAAGAAGGCGTCACCAGTGCCTTAGCGTTGTGGCATCAGCGCAACCGCTGGGGAGAAGGCGGATATCAGCGCTATCTGGATTACTGGCGTCTCATTGCCAGCAATCGCATGGGTACGTCGAAAACGCTGGATTTATTTTCATTCATGATTATCCAGTATCTTTTACCCGCTGCTGCCATACCCGATTGCTTAATGGCAATTGCTCGCAACCGTCCACCAATCCTCACCCCTCTGACTGGATTGACAGTTACCCTTCCCCTACTGGGAATGTTTATTGGGCTGCGCCGCATCCACAAAGACCAACCATTAACCGCTTCAACCTTTTTTGTTACCCTTTTGCAGACCCTACGCGGCACCTTTTATATGTTCCACTGGATGCTAGTTATTGCCGGGATGACAGCTCGCATTTCCGTGCGTCCTAAAAGGCTGAAATGGGTGAAAACCACGCATCAGGGTACTGGGGAAGGGGAAGAAAGTTTTGAGTTTTAACCCAAGCTTCAATATTTACAGTCATTGCGAATGAAGCAATGACGTTTGTGTAATTAATTTTGCTTAACTACTTAACTTGACTCGTTGCCGGTTCTTCTGAAGGAAAAAGCAAGGGAGCCATCCAACCGAATAGGATGCCTCCCAGCACTAAAATTTCAGCAATGCGGAGAAGCGTATTTCGTTTCATCGTTGCTTGTGCTGTACTAAAGAACGGATTTGTTTGATCCAACTGGCTGGCGAATCATTTGAACGGTACTTCAGGCTGAACATAGAAACCATAAACGACCAACCGCCTACCTTCGCACTCATTAACAAGTGAATTGCTAGACAAAACACCAGCACCACCCATCCAATCAGGTGGAGAGAGTACCAAGTATGATTCAGCTCTCCCGCAGGTAGCCATTCTTCTTTAACCATACTGCCGGAAACTAACGAAAAAGTTATAGCTAATAGCATCACGGTATTGATGATGCGGTGGAGGCTGTACCAGCCGATAGGTTTACCGAGTTGGCTTAGTTTCTGGAAAGAATCGGGTTGAATTAGGCGTTTTTGACCGATATGGAAACTATAGAGCGCAAAGGCAGGCATTACTGCTAAGAGCAAGGTTTTGCCGAAGGTGCCGTGAATGCCGATTATGTCATTAATTTGAGGCAGTGGGAGTTGACCAAACCGTCCGTCATAGGTGTTGTACACCCAAAATGAGGTAATAATTGCTAACAGAGCAATGAAAGCGTTGATACCGTGCAGGAATCTCAACAGCGAAGGCTGATAAGGTCGGGAGTGGGACATTCTTTCAATAAATGATAAAGGATAAAGGACTATCTAAAAATAGCAACAGCACCAAAAATCAAAAACAAAACACCACCCAAGGCAGTAATTAAGCGTTCGGAAATTCGACCCGCAATTAAGCGTCCGCCGATAACTGCGATCGCTGTACAAATGCCATGACCTAAAATCGCGCCTGCTGTAACACCAATAGGTGGATGGGTAGCAGCTAAGGCAATGGTACTGATTTGTGTGCGATCGCCCCACTCGGCAAGAAAGGTCATGGCAAAAGCTTGCAGTAAAATAGCGAGGTTGGGAGAACACCAGCCCTTTTGCTTGGATAACGTTACAGTTCCATCTCGATCTTGCTGGGCAACTTCTAGAGCAGCTTCCTTTGCTCCTGTATTTTCAGCTTGGGCAGGCATTTGACTAGCATCGTAAAGCAGCTTAAACCCAAAACCGAGAAATAAGGCAATTTCTCCATAATGAATGTAATGTTGGGGTAGCAGCCCAACAACCTGTCCCAACAGCACCGATAATATCGTCATTGCTGCCAGTGCCGCCATGACTCCCACGAAGATCAACCGACGCGAGTAGCGCATGGCTAAAATGACGCCGATAAAAAACGTCTTGTCACCTAACTCGGAAATCGTAATCAGCAATAAACCTGCTGTAAAAGCTGCTAACATTCTTGTCAAGCTCCTTCAAGATTAGCAATTTTCTTGATGGAGCTTGGTGGGACTGGCAAGACCTCACCAAGCTCACATCAAGCTGTGAACTCAGTGAAAGTCTCGCTACCAAGGTTCTAAAATTTCAGATTCAGAAGTCAGGATTTAACTGAACTGAAACTCGAATACTTGTCACCTGAACCAGGCTCATCGCCAGTATGTTGATTCAGATGTTCTGGTTTGTTTATGACCAGGAGCTACTCCCTTTCCTTATCTTTATATATAGCATAAATTTGAATTCAAATTTATAATTTATTGTGCTGAATCTTGCTATTTATTTTCAACTTTTTTTCATGATTTAATCATATTTTATTCATGGTTTACTCTTCTTGTCCTCCTAAGCGATAGGCAGCAGATAGCGATTAATCCAATAAACTGCCTTGGATTGCCAAAAACGATCGCAAAAAGACAGAAGAAAATGCGGGATTGGCATCAAAAAGCGTGACAGAAGGGCATCAAATTCTACACATCAAAAGGAAACATCAATGTATTTTTTCGTAAAGTTTTTTAATAAAACGAATTTTATCACTGCCCAGCAAAAACCTTGAATTAATTCGACAAAGGACTTAAACTAACTCTCGATTAGATTTTCAGTATCAGTTGTAGCGGACTTTCGATGGAGTTCATAAAAAAATAATCTGCAACGGCAATTGACGAATGTTAAGAAAGGCAGCAAGCTTAAAATGGAACATTGATAAGTCTTGAAAAAGTAGGGGAAAGAGAGAATAAGAGGAGCATCCTAAAAAAATCTAAAGAAATCACAGGTACAGTTGATGTCAGATTGTAAGACTGATGCCATTGCAAAAGAATGCATTAGCTGGCATCAGGATGCCTCCCTTGTAAGCTAGACCCCGAAGCGTTCTAACGCATACGTTGTACCCATCAATCTAAAGGAGAATTTTTCATGGCACCTATCAAAATCGGGATTAACGGATTTGGTCGCATCGGACGGTTGGTATTCCGCGCCGGAATTGAGCATCCAGACGTTGAGTTCTGCTGCATTAACGACTTAGTTCCCCCAGAGAGTATCGCGTACTTACTCAAATACGACTCAACCCACGGTCGTTTCAAAGGAACAGTGGAAGCCAAACCCGACGCTATTGTCGTTAACGATAAGGTCATCCCTTGCGTATCCGTCAGAAACCCAGAGGAACTGCCTTGGGGCAAATACGGTGTCGATTTCGTGGTTGAGTCTACGGGTCTATTTACCGATTATGAAGGAGCATCCAAACACCTGAAAGCCGGTGCCAAGCGGGTGGTTATTTCTGCACCGACCAAAGAAAAAGACCCCGAAAAACTCCCCACTCTGCTCGTAGGCGTCAACCATAATAGCTACGACCCGAAGAAGCATACCGTTGTATCCAATGCTAGCTGCACCACCAACTGTCTCGCTCCCATTGCCAAAGTCATTCACGACAACTTCGGGATGGCAGAAGGGTTGATGACCACGGTTCACGCTATGACTGCCACGCAACCAACCGTAGACGGACCCAGTAAAAAAGACTTGCGCGGCGGACGTAGCGCCACTCAAAATATTATCCCAGCATCAACTGGTGCAGCAAAAGCCGTAACCCTAGTCTTGCCGGAACTCAAAGGCAAGCTAACCGGGATGGCATTGCGCGTACCAACACCCGATGTATCAGTGGTGGACTTGACCTTCCGCACCGAAAAGGCAACCAGCTACAAAGAAATTTGTGCTGCCATGAAGAAAGCCTCAGAAGGGGAACTCAAAGGTATTCTGGGTTATACCGAAGATCCGGTAGTTTCTACAGACTTCACCACTGATCCCCGTTCCAGCATCTTCGACGCGGGTGCCGGAATCGAACTCAACTCCAATTTCTTTAAAGTCGTTTCTTGGTACGACAATGAGTGGGGTTATTCAACGCGGATGATTGACTTGATTGTGTCGATGGCAGCTAAGGGTTAAAAGGGGAGTGGGGAGCAAGGGTGCTGGGGAGCAGAGTAACATCTCGCAAATCTCCTTGTCCCCTTGTCCCCTTGTCTCCTTGTCCCCTTGTCCCTGTCTTCAAATCAACCATGGCAAAACTAATCCTCGTGCGTCACGGTCAAAGTGTCTGGAATGCCGCCAATCGATTTACTGGCTGGGTTGACGTTCCTCTCAGTCAGCTCGGTCGCCAAGAAGCAATGTTAGCGGCAAAAAAGATTACTGCCTATCAGATTGATGTTTGCTTTACCAGTCTGCTGGTGCGGGCGATTGAGACAACTGCCATTTGCCTGACCGAATGTGAAGAAACCTGTGCAGGCAAAACCCCCGTCTTCAAGCACAAAGAAGACGACCCTGACTGGCACGGTTGGGACAAATATGAAGGCGACAAAAACTTAGAAATACCCATCTTCCTGAGTCAGGCGTTGGACGAACGCTATTACGGTGACTTGCAAGGGTACAACAAAGCGCAAATGGCGGAGAAAGTTGGTAAAGAGCAAGTGCATCTATGGCGGCGGTCATTTTCCGTGCGTCCGCCTGGGGGAGAGAGCCTGGAAGATACTGCCAAACGCACACTTCCCTACTTCAACAGCCGGATTATGACCCACATAAAACACGGGGATAATGTCCTAGTCTCCGCACATGGTAACTCTCTGCGGTCAATCGTAATGGTTCTTGATGAACTCAGCCAAGAGGTGGTTCCCAACCTGAATCTGGCTACCGGTATCCCCCTAGTCTACGATATTGACGAGCAAGGTAATGTTGTTGGGAAAGAGACATTAGAGTCATGAACGAACCCTGAACTACCATGCGTAAAACCAAAATTATCTGCACCATCGGTCCAGCTAGTTCTGACTTCGAGACAATGAAAGCAATGGTAGAGGCAGGTATGGATGTAGCTCGCCTCAATTTTTCCCATGGAGACCACTCTACCCATCAGCAGTACATTAATACTCTCCGCCAAGTTTCTAAAGAACTCAAACACCCCATCGCCATCTTGCAAGATTTACAAGGACCGAAAATTCGTGTGGGGGAGATGCAAGAGGGTGTGGTTTTGACATCGGGTGAAAAGACAATCATTACGATGGAGGATGTCGTTGGCACAACTACCCGCTTCAGTTCCACCTATAAAGGTTTAGCCCAGGACGTAAAGGTTAATGACCCCATTCTTATCAATGATGGCTTGCTCAAACTGCGAGTCAATGAGGTAAAGGATCATGAAATTCACTGTACGGTTGTCTATGGTGGTGCTTTAAAAAGCCATAAGGGAATTAACCTCAGCCAGTCCTCTATCTCTACACCTCCACTTACCGAGAAGGATCTGGAGGACTTGGAATTTGGCTTGAGCCAAGATGTAGACTATATCGCCTTGTCCTTTGTCCGAGAAGCTGCCGATTTGGAGAAAGTGAGAGATATCGTGAAGCGTTCTGGTAAGCCAACCCACGTTGTTGCTAAGGTAGAGCGTCACGAAGCAGTCGAGGCAATGGATGACATTGTCCAAGCTGCCGATGTCATTATGGTGGCGCGGGGTGACTTGGGGGTTGAGATGCTTCTCGAACAAGTGCCTCAGATTCAGAAGTCTCTCATTGATACCTGCCGCAACCATCTCAAACCCGTCATCACTGCTACCCAAATGCTGGAGTCGATGATCCAAAATCCGCGTCCTACTCGGGCTGAAGTGTCTGATGTGGCGAATGCGATTTTGGAAGGAACTGATGCAATTATGCTGTCAGGAGAAACCTCTGTCGGTCGCTATCCGGTGGAGACGGTAAGAACAATGGCTCGTATTGCCGAAACTACTGAGGCACGTTTGACCTTCTCCCGCGATTATATTGATGGAACTCAGGAACACACCATTTCAACGGCTGTCGGTTATTCCGCTTGCCAACTGGCGCAGAACATCAAGGCAAAGGCAATTATCTGTTTTACTGAATACGGCTACTCGACGCGAGTCCTTTCAAAGTATCGCCAGTCTATTCCAGTGATTGCCGTTACTCCCACGGAATTGGTGCAACGGCGGTTGGTGCTCTATTGGGGAGTGCAGTCTTTGCGACTAGAGGAAGTCTACAGTACTGACGCGATGATTGTTTTGGCAGAGCAAGCGGCTGTCGAACACGGTTTTGTGAATAAGGGAGATGTGGTAGTGATGATTGCGGGGTTGCCTCTGGCAATCACTGGCGTCACGAATTTGATCAAGGCACACCGCATTGGAGAGCAAGTGGCAGTTTAAGAATCTTTATCTTTCTCAAGAGTTTGTCTAAATTTTGACCTGTTGTTTAGGCGCGATCGCATTTACCAGCTTCAAAACCGCTAGTCCAGAGAGGAGTTCATGTCTTAACACGGTAAACTTACCTCTGGCTAGACTCCCAGAGCAAAACAAGCATTGATGAGTTATCTCAATAACCCTGATGAGTTATGCTAATAATTAAGTAGTGTTACTGAAACGCTACCTTCACCTGAACGAAGTTCAGTGAAATTGCTCATACTCAATGCTTACAGTCTGAGGCAGGCTGTAAGTAAGGGGTGTAGCTTTCAAAATTTTGATAAATGGGACTGTTCTTTTATTTCCATAATTACGTTTTTTTTCCTGACCTAAAACTGCTGTTGAGTAAAGTGGATCGAATCAATCCGGTTTTAAGATGAGCTGCTCTTCGGAGGGTAGCGAATAAACCCCGTCTAAATCCTGAGGGGACCTAACCAACAGAACCGAGACACCTGTAATACACTGCCAGCTTCGCTCTTCTGAATCAGTAATGGGGAAGTGCTACTTAAACCTGGAAACTTTCCCTAAAAAAGTACCCGAATCAATCCGGGACGAACTACGAAGCCGTTGTAGGTAAATTACAGGCGCTCCAGTTCGCTTGTTTGTAATACAGGAAAGGATAATGACTGTATCTGAGTATACAACGAAAAAACTGATTTTGACTAGCTGGGTTGGACTGAGTCAAGGCAAATTGTCCTCAAACCCAGCCACTCCGATCACACCTAAGAAATCCTTCCAGCCGCTGAAGCCTGTAAGACAGTGGCTTGATCGACTTGAAATCCACAACTCTAAACTAGCGCACCGCATCTGCCAACTGATCCCAGCGCAATGCCCCTTTGAGCGCGAGATCAAACTGTTCGGTCGCACTTTACTGTACATTCCGCCGATGTGCAAATTAAATCCTCTGTATGACGAAGTAGTAGCACTACGCTTTCGCGCTCTGTGTTATTTAGCTGATGAATGTGGTGAAGATATCTCCGCTTACTGCTAGAATTCCTGAACTGGAATTTTAATAGTGGGCGTCGGGAACGCCATTTGTAAGACATCATGGCAATCATTGCTCTGAAAGCTTGGTATCTCCAGGAGTACGAACCGATTAAAGAACTGGAGAAACGTCCCCATGACCTGCGTTTGAGCAAAAATAGTTTGCTTAAATCGGGTTTGAGAGCTGATTTTTTAGACGATAGCCAGGATGTCAGACAATCAGACTGGTTTGGACGTTACCTGGAAGGGGAAACGGTGGAGTTTTACATCGAAGGGAGTGGCGGCTATGCCATTTCCAACATCGACCTGATCTCTCACGAGATTTACTTCACCAAGCAAGAGGTGATGGCACAGCTAGAGCCAATCGTCTTCTTGAGCTACCAAACTGAATACAGCGCCGCTAACGAAGCGCTGCACAGTACCCTGTCTGACGCGCTGGAAACATTCAACGAGCGATCGCGCCTGCCCCTAACCCTAGAAGTATCCCGACGCCCTGCTGGTGAACCTATGCGTTTGAGCAACACTCAAATGCGTACAATCCGCAAAAGCCTATTATTTGTTGCTGATGGAACACCAATTGCTAGGAGTGGCGGAGAAAAGCCCCTGTTAATCCCCAGTCCTAATGTCTGTGTAGAAATTGGCTATGCCTTAACTGCCAAGCGCACCGAACAAATTTTACTGGTGCAGATGGAACGTCAAGACTTACCCGGTCAATTTCCCTTTGACCTGCCCAACTACCAGCAGCTAGTGTTTCAGAGGGCGAAGGATTTACAGCGAACCTTGCCATCTGTGCTGGAAACGCTGCTACAACGGTTTAATTTACGACCTTAATTGGGATTTGCCGAGCAATTTGCTAATCTTAAAGACCGATCAGGTGTGATTTTCTACCTCATCGTCGTCGATAATGATTGGGTTGGATTAAAGGATAATTTTTCATGCCAAGAACCCCAGATGAGTACGCTGTCCACATTCTTTTGTCAGGCGGTCACCGGGAAGAAGTACGTTTTGCGACAATCCAAGAGTTTCAGAAGTGGTACAGCGGTGAACTAATGCCTAAAGCCACCTCTCCGGACTTCATTAGCGTACCAATTAAAAATATTCAGGGCGAGTACATGGTGTTACGTCCCTCTGGCGTTTTAGCTATTCGGGTGGAACCCATCTTTGCTGGCAGCGTCGAACGCTTTTAGTCCTTTGACTAGTAGTGCATGACAATTTTTGCTAGGTATGAAAAAACTAATCACTTGCCTATCCCTGAGCTTGGGAATGGCTCTTTTAACTGCTGGCAGTTCAGTTCTCGCCAGCGTACCCCTGCAACCTGTTGACCCGGATACCGAGCAAGTTACTTTGGACTCGTTGGGTTTGGATGAGCAGTTGTGGGGGCGTCCCGATCAACCAGGAGATCGGCAAGCCCTGTTGACTTCGATCGAAAACAGCTTGCGCTATCTGTCCACGCCCAGTGCTGCTAAAGCTTACCAGCAGTATCCCGTATCGGGAATCAGGCTGGATCGGGTTCGCCGTTCTCTGGTGCGCTTTCGCCAACTCTTGCTGAGTTCCACCTCGCCTGCGGAATTACAAGCAGCGGTTAAACGGGAGTTTCTTTTGTACAAATCTGTGGGCAGAGACGACCAAGGAACCGTCCTTTTCACGGGCTACTTTGAACCTGTTTATGCTGCCAGTCGAACGCCGAGCGCTGAATACCGCTATCCCCTTTACCGACTTCCATCCAACTTCCAGGGGTGGACGATGCCTCACCCCACCCGTGCCGATTTGGAAGGGGATGATGGTTTGGGGAACAACAGCCTGATGGGGGGGTTGGAACTGGTTTGGTTACGCGATCGCTTACAGGCATTTCTCGTCCACATTCAAGGTTCTGCCCAACTCCAGTTCGCTGATGGCAGCTTGATGACGGTTGGCTATGCGGGTAAGACCAATTACCCCTATACCAGCATCGGGCGAGAACTGGTTAAGGATCGCAAATTACCCCTTGACGGTCTGACTTTACCCGTCCTCATCGATTACTTCACGCAGTTTCCGACGGAACTGGATCAATATTTGCCCCGCAATGAAAGCTTTGTGTTCTTCCGAGAAACTAACGGAGCACCGGCTACGGGTAGTATTGGAGTGCCAGTGACGGCGGAGCGATCAATTGCCACTGACAAGTCTCTCATGCCTCCTGGAGCCTTGGCACTGATTAACACATCTATTCCTTACCCCACCGCTAACGGTCAGCTAGAATCTCGACTAGTCAGTCGCTATGTCTTAGATCAGGATACTGGCAGTGCGATTAAAGGACCGGGTCGTGTTGATATCTTTATGGGAACGGGTTCTCTGGCTGGCGATCGGGCAGGGGTTATCGGCGGGACGGGCGAATTGTACTATTTGCTCCTGAAAGATTAATTAGAGGGAAAAGGGTTAAGGTAAAAATCAAACACTCCTTTTCCCTTTATGCAATATAGTTGTGTGATTTGTGCCTACTTAGTTACCCAAAGGTCGCAGCGGTTAAATCAACGTCACAGTCTTCGGGCAGCTTGAAGCGAGAAAGGAAACGTTTAAGATAGGCAAATCGATAACCCAGTAAAATCCCCACATGGAGAGGGTTACGGGGATCGCCTTTTCCCTGAATAGCTTGCAAAAGGTAAGCGGGTGGCTGGGAGCGTTGCAGAACTCGATTGTGAGACTTCCCTAAAGTACAACCCTCCCAAAATTGCTTGCGTTTCTCTGGATAAGGGGAAAACTCTCTGATATAGAGCTTGACACACTTTTCTAGAAGCTGTAATGTTTTTTCGACTTTTGCTTGGTTTTGTTGCCAGAGTTCACCGCCAATACCGTATTCTTGAATGACTTGACAGTTGAGTTTTAGGCTTTCTAATGTAGCGTTGAGTTTGTATTGCTGGCTGACCTCTAACCCTTCAGCTTCAGGTTCTTGTAACGGCATGATCGTTCTATCGATTTATCTTGTTGAGTCCCTATCTAATTATGCATTTTACCGTCAGGTAGGATAGCCCCTGTCAGAACTGCTGCCTTGAAGTTAGCTCCTACTACAGTTGCCCCTCTGAGGTCTGCCACCATTAGAATCGCTTTAGATACATCGGCGCGAATTAAGCAGGCTCGACTCAAGTCAGCGCCTCGCATATCCGCTCCCTGAAGGATCGCCCCAATCAAATCTGCATCCTTTAAGTTTGCCCAATGCAGTACAGCCTGATACAGCGTCGCTCCGTGTAAGTCAGCTTGATAAAGGCAGGCTTGAGCAAGATTAGCAAACATCAAGCTGGCTTCTCTAAGATTGGCGTTTGTTAGATTCGCTCGTTGTAAACTGGTTTCAATTAAAGTGGCTCTAACGAGGTTTATTGCAGTCAAGTTGGCATCACAGAGGTCAGAGCCTCCCAAATTGGCAACGCTCAAGTTAGCGTCAGTCAGATTGGCGTCGCTCAAGTTAGCTCCCTTCAAACTTGCTCCACTCAGATTAGCCCCACTCAAATCTGTCCGCCTCAGGTTGGCTCCATTCAGAATTGCCTCAGTCAGATAAGCTTCCTGTAGCTGAAGTCCTTCAAAATCCCTCTCTCCGGCAGCATAACGCTTCAGCAGTTCAGTTGCATTCATAAAATTTCCCAGGTTGTGACTCCTCGCTTCAGTTCGTTGTGAAGATGAGCCTAACGATCAACAAAGTCTGGAGTGTGAAGGATGAAACCTATCGTCCCCTAAATTTATTTATGGGGTAAGTTTCATAGTTCACACTTCAGCCTTCAGTGATACAAGTTAGATACCGATCACAATATCGGAGGCAGTTACACCTGGTTTTGGAGAATTATCCTTGATTTACCTGCGTTTGATCGATAGGATAATCCGGATAAGAGGTTCGTGGGAGTCGATCTACCCAGACTAGATAATATAGCCCAAAGTGGCGCTGCTCGCACAACTATATTTTTTGCTAAAAGATAAAAATGAGTCGCAACTGCCACGCTTTATCCTGGCGCACGATCTCGATTTGCCGAATAAATTCTCGAAAGTAAAACCGACGTTCAGATTCTGATAAGTCCGTCCAAAATTGGGGAATCGATACAGTTTGAGCGATCGCTTTTAAATTGACGGGCGGCAGGGCAGCAAGTTGTGATTGCAGTTGGGACAGTTCAGTTCGGAGTTTATAGGTGCGTAAATTGGCGGTTTCGGTATCTAGAACACCCGTTGCGATTAAGGCTTTGATCTGGTCTAAAATAGCTTGCTGCTTGGCTATTTGGTTAGTGAGCGATCGCTTTACCCCATTCAGGTTGGGAACGTTCATGTCAGCGACAGCACGGGGCAATTCCCGGCAGATGCTTTGAATCGTTCGATCCAGTACTTGTTCGTAGGGAAAAGCACGGCACTTCGGACGCTGTGGGCAGTTGATGGGGCGTAGGTAGAGATAGTCTCGCCCTTGGCGCGGTCGGGTAACGCTGGTAATACTCATGCGAGAGTGACACTCACCACAGACAACTAAGCCCGCTAACGAACGGGGGGCGCTAGCGGTACGGGATGGCATTCGGCGGTTGCGACGCAGCAGCCGATCGATTTGGGCGGCTTCTTCCCGGTTGAGAATAGGGCTGTGGGTATCTGAAATAACCTCGCCGTTTTGATAAGCCAAATTGCCCCGATAGACGGGATTAGTCAGCCAACGCTGTCCGGTAGCAACAGAGATTTTCTTGTTGTACTTTTTCTCTAAGTACCGCACTGCGCCCCGCAAGGAACCGTACAGCAGGAACTGTTCAAAAAAATCCTTGACTACAGGTGCCGTACTCCGATCAAGAATATAGCGGTCTTTGCCTCGTCGATAGCCGTAGGGAGCTTTTCCGGGCGGGGGAAGGGCTTTGATCCGATTGCGGGCATGACCTTGACGCAGGCGGCGGCGGCTGGTTTCTCGCTCAACATCACCGAGGAGTTTTAGTAAATTTGCCTGATGTTTAGTATCTTTAGATACAGACGTATAGGCTTGTTCTGTGGTGATTAATATGATTCCCAGCGCTTCGATTTGACGGAGGCGATCGCTCACTTCTTCTAGAGAGTCCCCCAGTTCCTCCAAGCGGCGGATTAATAAGTAATTCTCTGATTCGGCTTGGCAATCTAGGATTAGCTGGTGCAACTGCTGGCGTCCTCCCAAGTCTTGATAAATCTGATCCACCTCCCAACCCCAAATCGTCGGATCGGGGGGAGACTCCAGTAGAGGATCGCTGTAGAGATAGGCGATAATTCTCAAGGAATTATGAATTGCTTAAGCTTGACTCAGTTCAATGATGTTACCATCGGGGTCTTGAGTAAACAACGCAGCGCGACCGGATGCACTCATTTGGATGGCACAGTGATGAGCCAGAAGTTGGGTTTTAGCATCATCTAAATTAGCAACTGAGAAGGCGACATGAGGATTACGACCCCATTTTTGCAAGTTTTGGAGTTCGCTTTTGGTATTGGGGTCAAGAATCAGGTGAATTTGGAAATTACCCACTTGATACCAGGCACCAGGATACTTGAGAACTCGCTCGACTTTGGATAATCCTAGCACGTTGCCATAGAACTGCTCTGCCACCTCTAAGTCAGACACAAGAACGGCAGCATGAAGGCTTTGAATAATTTCCATAGTCAGACTGGTGAACAAGAAGAAGGCAGGAGTCCAGGAGTTTATGACTGGGCAACGCTCCTGAACTCGGCAAAAAAGATGCTTTTTCCAGCATCAGCACTTAATGACTCTTTTCTCTCAGATTCTGACGTGCTAACCTACTAGGGATTGCTCATATAGCAATCCCTCATGCTCTCTCCAGCGATCTCTCACGCTGGTTTTCTTGGAATTTACCTAACTCCTCCCGGAATCAGTTCGTTTTAGAACGTGTTGGAATCAGGTGTATTCTTTACTACTAACTCAAATCTAGGCACTGTGATCGCTCTTGACACATTTTTTTACTGAGTTGGGAGTGAGTGATTACGCTTCCCGATTCAGCCGGATCATGTCCCAAGTGGTGTAAGTGCCAATGGGACTCCAGATTAGGTAAGGAAGAAGTAACACCAATGCCCAAATGGAGATGGGGAAGACTAGCACTGCTAGAATCACACTCACGACAAAACCCGTACCGCCGATGCTCGTACCAACCTTGAGGCTACGGAGTCTGAACATCACGGGTGTGTAAGCGACAGTCGCCACTTCTAGCAGCAAATACAAGCCCATCAACAGCCAAGTTTTGGTACTTCCGGGGTCATTTTCCCAGACAATGTAAGCAGACCACGCACCGCAAATAAAAATAACTGTCCAGATGAAAGGAATTGCTGACTCAAACGTCAGCCATCGAGGACGGCGGAGGCGGTTGAACCATCGGACACCATCCGGTGTTGTCCAGCTACCAGGCAATGCCACTAGCAGGGTTATAGCCCCAATCACCATCCAGGATTTGATCATTGTCTTACTAAATACCTGTCCTGAAAACGCACCAGACAGTTATTGTCCCCAATTTTCGGTACTCATCAAATCCATCCTAGGTCTGAATCCCGCTTTGCGCTCCGAGATTGTTTCTCAAGTTAAAGTTACCGGAATTTTGTTAGCCATACCCGCCCCCAAGTTTTGTACAGCAAATCAGAAAGCATGATAGAGTAATTTGAAGGTTCGGTTCTGATGGGGAACAGCCATCAGAGGTAACGGGGAAAGTTCGGTGTAAATCCGGCGCTGTCCCGCAACTGTGATGAAACTAGATAGGGTTTCAGAGTCAGGATGCCCGCCGATGTGGAAGAAGAGTTAACATTCATCTGCGAGGTACGGATGGTCTATAGTCTAGGATTGCAACCATTGATACGTCTGAGGCGATCGCTACAGAAGGTTATGATGCCTGATCAAGGGTCGGGCTAATTGGTATTTCTCAAATTAGACTAGATTAGCGCGTCAGCCTAAGGTTGATTCCAGGGCTAGAGCGTTATTTGAGCGAAAACGGAACTATTGGTTAACAATACGTCGCTTGCCCTTCTACCATCCCAGTTCCGGGTTCTAGTGGTTTTGATTTGTTTAGACATGAAATAGCTTAGAGGAATTAAAACTTGGTGTACCCATTGTATGGGAGGTTTTGGAGACACTAATTCCAGGTCTATCGTTTCAACGAGATATGCTATTTCACAAAACTATTCGTGAATGAAAAGAACGATTACTAAGCTAAGTAGCTTTATGAATCAACACACCTTATTTGTTTGTACAACCTGTGCTAGTACTTGGAAAGACAGCAAGCGGGTAGGCATAAGCGGTGGAGAAAAACTACTAGAAAAACTGTCGCATTTGCAGAAAGAATGGGACTTGCGAGATGAATTTCCAGTCCAGCCTGTAGAGTGTATGAGTGCTTGCAGTCGCCCCTGTGCCGTCTCATTTGCTGCTTTGGGTAAATACACTTACCTGTTTGGCGATTTACCTATCGATGTCGAGGTATTGCCTGTAACTGCTGCTGCTGTTCTTGAATGTGCCAGTTTATATCATGCCAAACCTGATGGGTTACTGCCTTGGTCAGAACGACCTAAACCCTTAAAAAAAGGCATTCTAGCGCGAATTCCACCCCTATCTTGAGGTTAGTTAATGCATAAAATCCCTGTAACTGTGATTACCGGTTTTCTCGGTGCTGGTAAAACGTCCTTGGTACGCCACTTACTAAAAAATAACCAGGGACGGCGAATTGCTGTTTTAGTCAACGAGTTTGGCGAGATGGGAATTGATGGTGAGTTATTGCGTTCCTGCCAAGTTTGTGATGATGAGGAAGATGAGCCTATCAATAATATTGTTGAATTAACGAATGGCTGCTTGTGCTGCACTGTTCAGGAAGAATTTTTTCCCACCATGCAACAACTCCTGAAGCGGCGGGAGCAGATTGATTGCATCCTGATTGAAACGTCAGGATTGGCATTACCGAAACCTCTGGTGCAAGCCTTCCGGTGGCCCGAAATTCGCAATGGGGCAACCGTAGATGGGGTTGTAACGGTTGTGGATTGTCAAGCGATCGCGTCTGGTACTCTGGTAGGAGATTTCAATGCCTTGGAAGCCCAGCGCAAGGCTGACCCTAATTTAGAACATGAGACACCAATTGAGGAACTCTTTGAAGACCAATTAGCTTGTGCTGATTTAGTATTGCTGACTAAAGTGGATTTAGTGGAGGAAAAGAAACGTATTCAAGTCCAAGAATGGTTGCAACAGCAGTTACCTAAAGGTGTGAAGGTTGCTTCTTGCCCTCACGGACAGGTGAGTCCTGATCTTTTATTAGGCTTTAATGCAGCAGTTGAAGATTGTTTGGACAGTCGTCCCAGTCATCACGATACCGAAGAAGAACACGAACACGATGATGAGATTAACTCTGTGCAATTCGTCTCAAATCAGGCATTTGAACCGAAAGTCCTGATTGATAAACTGCAACAACTCGTGCAACAGCAGGAGATTTACCGTATTAAAGGTTTTGTGGATGTTCCCAACAAACCGATGCGAATGGTGTTGCAAGGGGTTGGTAATCGTTTTGATTCATTCTACGATCGCCTTTGGCAAACTACAGAACCCCGCCAGACGCGCCTCGTACTGATTGGTCGGCAGCTTGATTCAGCTCAAATTGAGTCAGTGATTCAGAATTAGGAGTTAAAAGTTAGGATTGAAGCGATCAACCCGACCAAAGGGACTCAATTTTTTGAGCGATCGCTTGTGATCCTGAGGTAGATTGCGAGTCTGATAACACCGTAACATGACCCAGTTTGCGTCCGGGGCGGGATTCGGTTTTGCCGTACCAATGGACAAAAGTCCTGGGTAAGCTTGCCAATTGCTGCCGTTTCTCAAGATAATCATCCTGAGAATATTCATAACCTAATAGATTAACCATCACCGCACTGCCACTCTTAAGGGCTGGATTGCCCAACGGTAAACCCGCCACAGCCCTTAGGTGCATCTCAAACTGGGAAGTTTCACAGGCATCTAAGCTGAAATGCCCAGAGTTGTGAGTGCGGGGTGATACTTCATTCACCAATACTTTACCCGTGGGGGTTAGAAATAACTCAATTCCAAAAACACCGACGGCTTGTAGACTGTTTAGGAGAGTCCGAGCGATCGCTTCACATTTTGCAACAACCCCTGATTCAATCTCAGCCGGGACGAAAACACGGCGGCAAACTTGCTCTTCCTGTTGCGTTTCCACCACGGGGTAAACCACCACCTCTCCTGTCAGAGAGCGAGCCGCAATCACTGCCAACTCCCGCTCAAAGGGAATAAATTCCTCTAGCAGTATCGATTTTTGCTTAAACTTTTGCCAGGTTTTCTCTAAGCTACTGTTATCTTTAACAATAAAAGTTCCTTGACCGTCATAGCCATGGCGTCGCGCTTTGAGGACAAGGGGTAACTCAAACTTACCCTTCTCAATTTCCCCTTCCAGGGTTCTAAACTCAGGCTGGGGCAAACCAATATCCTTGAGATAGCAGCGCTGGCGATACTTATCCAACAGAGGCGCTAGGGCTTCTAGCCGAGGACGAAAGCAGATGCCTTGCTCTGCCAGTGGCATCAAAGCGCCCAGATTGATAAATTCGTTTTCAAACGTAATAATATCGCAGGATTCTGCCAGTTTTGCTGTAGCTGCTGCATCATCAATGGGTGCCAAGAGAGTATCCGCAGCCACAGCAACGGCTGGGTCTGTAGAATAAGGAGTTTGAATCACTAACTCCAGCCCCAATGCTTCAGCCGCGCCCGCCATCATCCAGGCTAACTGCCCGCCACCAATAACGCCAATCCGCTTTGCCTTCATTTACACCCCAAGGAATCACGAGTTGCTACGCCGGTTTTCGAGTTGACACCTGTTGCCATAGCACAAAGTTCTTGAACTTGGGCACCATCTAGAATCGCGTCACTGAAGTCGGCACCCCGGATATCGGTGTTGTCAAAGATCGAACGCAACAGGATTGTTTCTGCCAAAACAGCATCACTCAAATCAGCGTTGGTAAGGTTTACCTGGTCTAACATCCCATAGCTCAAATCGGCACCGTGTAAATCGGTATCCGTCATCACTGAGGCACTAAAGATTGTTCCTCGCAAGTCAGCACCACTAAAGTTAGTCAGCTCCAAATTAGCATTAGAGAACTCTGCTCCCCGTAAGGTTTGACCTGAAAAGTCCTGACCTTTGAGTTCGGCATTGCTGTAGGAGAGGGGAGGGGGATAGTCGCTTGCTTGAGCGCTAAAGGGGCAACTCAGAAGCACGAGTGTCAGTAATAATACTGCCAGTTGCCGAAAAACCATAAAAACCGGATCGATTGGTCTTAATTATTGTCCCATCTGGGGCGGGATTCTGCCAAATTTAGGGTATGTCATCAATTATTATCTGATTGAATCGATGATACGCCCTAGCATTTTCTGGGTTAGGTCGAAGGCAGTTCACCAAAAAAGACACTATAGCCAGGAATTTCTAGATTATTGCCCTGTCGGTGGTAAGGAAAACCTAAACCGTGGGTTTCCTCACATTCAGGATGAGCAGACAAGTCATAGCGAACAGGCTCATCACTAATATTGAAAATACAAAGTAAACGCTGTTCAGCATACTGCCGAATAAAGGCGAAAATTGGTTCCTCGGTATCTAAAATCTCAAAGTTTCCGGCTTCCATGGCAGGTTGCTTTTTACGCCAGTGAAGCAGACGACGCCAAGTATTTAAAAGGGATTTGGGGTCTTGATTCTGGAGATTCACAGCTCGCTCGTAATGAGCCTTGGGAATCGGTAGCCAGGATTTTTCAGCAGTAGTAAACCCAGCGTTCGGTTCGTTAGCGTTCCAGGGCATAGGAGTGCGCGAACTGTCCCGTCCTTTGATTGCCGGGTAAAGCGCTTGCCCAAACGGGTCTTTTATTTCTTCTGGGGGAATATCTTCTGGAATTCTTGCCTCGGTTAAGCCCAATTCGTCTCCCTGATAGAGACAAATTGCACCGGGTAGAGATAGTAATAGGGCGGCAATCATGTGATAAAATTCTTCAGGATAAGGATTACCCTTGGCATCTTTACCAGTCCAGCGCGATCGCAAGCGACCGTAATCATGGTTGCCCACGATCCAACAATCACCGCCTTGGGTAAAATGGGTTAAAACTTTTTCCATCATCCGGCGCATTAAATTGGCGCTAATGGGTTCGTCAATTAACAGCCCACTGTGGTAAGCCATATGCAATCGCTTATCACCAGCCACGTAATCGCTAGCGAGAGCAATTGAGTCATCACACAACGTCACTTCCCCTAAAGTGACAACGCCAGGATACTGATCAATGAGTTCCCGGATAGGTTTGAGTGCCTCTAAAGTTTCGGGACGGCAGAAGTTGTACTTAAACATTTGCCTTACCATGGGATTATCTGGAGCAACGCCTTCGGGTTGGGGGGCGTCTGCTGGACGGGCTGGGTTGTCCCGCAATTGAGGATCATGCATGAAAAAATTTGGCGCATCAATGCGAATACCATCAATTCCCAAATCCAACCAGAATTTTGCCCGCTCGAGAACTGCGTTAACTACCTCTGGATTATGCCAGTTCAGGTCGGGCTGGCTCGATAGGAAATTGAACATATAGAACTGTTCCCGTTCGGGTGCCCATTGCCATGCACTCTTACCCATAAATGCAGATAGCCAATTGTTCGGTGGCGAACCATCCGGTTTAGGGTCAGCCCAGATATACCAGTCTGCCTTAGAATTATCTCGATTTTTACGACTTTCTAGGAACCAGGGATGCTGGTTTGACGTATGACTCCAAACTTGGTCAATAATTATTTTTAATCCCAGAGAGTGGGCAATATTGAGTAACCGCTTAAAATCGTTCAAACTGCCAAACAGCGGATCGATATCGCGCATATCGGTAATGTCATAACCGAAATCCTCCATGGGGGATTCATAAATCGGACACAGCCAAAGGGCATCTACACCCAGAGAGGTGATGTAGTCCAGCTTGTCAATAATGCCGTCTAGATCGCCCGTACCGTTTCCATCACTATCTTGGAAACTCTGAGGAGAAATCTGATAGATCGTGGCGTTCTGCCACCACTCACCGTTACGCTGCATATTATGGGCATCTTCCCAAGTCCAAGCCCGACGATTGAGGACAGGCGTCTGCCACCAGTATTCTATTTTCTGGGGTCTGGTTTTTTGGGTTTGTGGAGTTTCTATCAGTTGCATTTTGACATTCCTTTTTATTTTTGAAGATGAACACCTGATGTAAATGATGAAGTGTTCTTCATTAAAAACATCGAAGCTAAGATATGCATGAAAATAAGCAGACAAGTATGATGGAGAGCAGATTATTAATTCGTGAAACTATTCTATGGCTCAATCTTTTAACTATACCTCTCTCAAAAGAGCGAAGCAATGGCATTCCTTTTTATTCCCCTAGATAGGTATGAAGAGTCCTTTTGAGATGCTACGGTTCAATCTCTATGACCTCTTGTGCTAAGGGGAAATCAACATCCATCATCGTGTATCGAGAATTGAATAGGTCAGCTAATTCTCAACAATGGCTGTCTTTTCACTATTTATTTTACCTTCGTTTTCGCAAAAATATCTAATTCGTCAAATAATAAAGACTGAATTGCTGTTTTTGAGTTCGACAATTAATGTATTTTAATATATATCTTAAAGATAAGCTACTAAAAAGACTTTTTAATACGTCACCTTTGCCGATTTTATTTGAAACCATACGCAAAAAAGTCCAACAGTTTTTATCACTCCTGATACTACAGACTACGTTTGGAGTCGGGAAATTTGTGATCGCATCGCGGTTATGCCCATTACCGAACGATAGTGCCGAAAAATTTATGCGGTTCATAGACTAGGCTCAAATCACAGCTAGTCGATACCAAGTTGCTCAGATTCACCGGGGGGGTAGCATTGTCGCAACAACCCAGAGCGGCTGAAGCATTCAAGTAGGGAAAGACGCTGAGATTAACCCCCGTATCTGCTAGACTAAACCAGGACTTACGCACTCAGGCAAATCAGTAACGGTATAATCAGGCTTCCAGCGTCTCCACCAAGGAGACTTTCATCATTTTTTTACAGCTTTACATCTAGATTTTCTGGATTTTCTGAATTAAAGCTACACCTTACCACTAGTGTTTTTGATAAAGTCTTCTATATAGAATTTTCGATTTGTGGTAGCAATTCGATGGCTAATAGTTTTGGCGTTCGCAATCCCCGTACCGGACAAGTCGATTATTGGTTAACTCCACCGACACCGGAGCAACTGACAGGGCAGTGCAGTCGCTTGCGTAAAGCTCAAGTTGATTGGCAGCAAGGTGGTTTGGAGAGACGGATTGATGTGTTGCAGGCATGGAAGCAAAACTTACTCTATCATAAAGATGACCTGCTTCAAGCCTTAGTAGCGGATACAGGTCGATGGTCGGTGTCAGTACTGGAAATAGATTCCCTGATTTTTAGCATTGATCGCTGGTGTCGGCTGGCTCCGGAGTTATTATCCTCACAGGAGGAAAAAACCACAGCCATTCCCTTCATCCGCATCCAAAATGAATGCGTTCCTTATGGGTTAGTCGGAGTCATCAGTCCCTGGAATTTTCCCCTGTTATTGTCTGCAATTGATACGATACCCGCATTACTGGCAGGTTGTGCTGTTGTCGTTAAACCCAGTGAAATTGCGCCTCGCTTTATTCAACCCCTCTTGGAAACCATTGCTGCCGTTCCCCAATTGCGAGATGTTTTGGCTTACATTGAGGGTGCAGGCGATACGGGGGCGGCATTAATCGAGTGCGTGGATTTGGTCTGCTTTACTGGCAGTGTGGTGACGGGTCGAAAAGTGGCAGAGGCGGCGGCTGGGCGCTTTATTCCGGCATTTTTGGAATTGGGAGGTAAAGATCCGGCAATTGTTTTAGATTCAGCGGATCTAGAATTAGCCACCTCAGCTATCTTGTGGGGTGCAGTCGTAAATACTGGACAATCTTGCCTCTCAATCGAGCGTATTTACGTGGCAGAATCGATAGTCGAGCCGTTTGTCGAGAAATTAGTTGAAAAAGCAAAATGCCTCAACCTGGCTTATCCATCGGTTCAAGATGGAGAAATAGGTCCAATTATTGCCGAAAATCAAGCGGCGATTATTGCTGAACACTTGCAAGATGCTGTGGAAAAAGGGGCAGTTGTGTGTTGCGGAGGCGGGATTGAAAATTTAGATGGAGGGTTGTGGTGTCCTCCGACGGTGCTGACTCATGTCAATCATTCTATGAAAGTGATGACAGAAGAAACCTTTGGTCCGATTATGCCAGTGATGCCATTTTCCACGGTTGAGGAAGCAGTGCAACTAGCAAATGATACGATGTACGGACTCAGTGGCGCTGTTTTTGCAGGTTCACAAGCTGAAGCCCTCAATGTGGCACACTATCTTGATGCGGGTGGTATCAGTATTAATGATGCGGCATTAACTGCTGTTATGCACGAAGCTGAAAAAAATTCGTTCAAATTTTCCGGCATGGGTGGGTCACGCATGGGTCCGGCAGCATTCAAGCGGTTTATGCGGAAAAAAGCGTTTTTGATTAAAACTGAGTCTAAAGCTGATCCCTGGTGGTTTGAGAGACATTAAAGCCGCAGTGAATTATGGTAAATTTTTATATATTGACTTGAAAAGCCTGGTATTTGGTTAATTTTTTTAGTCACCTTCTATCCAATTAAAAAAGGAGTAGTTTCATGTCCAGAATTCGAGAAGAAATGCCCGTCCTGGTACGACATGAGGGAGATTGGGTGGGAACATATACCCTCATTAATATTCAGGGTAATATTCTTGATAAACACGAATCCCATTTAACCTGTCAGTTTCCCGAAGACGATTCCTATTCCTACTGTCAGATTAATCGGTACAAGTGGTCTAACGGCAAGTGTGAAGAGCATAAATTTCCGGGAACCTATCGAGATAAAGCACTCTGGTTTGATACAGAACGTCTTAATGGGAAGGCTTGGGAAGTGGATGAGGCAACAATTATCCTGCACTTTACTTACAAGACTATACCGGATATGTACTTATACGAAATGATTCAAGTTAGTTCTTGTAATAACTATCGTTCTCGTACTTGGCATTGGTTTAAAACTAATCAAATTTATCAACGTACTCTAATTCAAGAAGAACGGATGCGATAAAAATTGTCAGGTAGATAGGAGATAGTTTTAAGCATTAGGGAATGCGTGAATTATAGTTCGCAACTGATTGAGACTGGCTATAGAACTATTGACTTATGATAGTGAAATGAATCAACCGATAAAGCGAGCATTTTTAGACACAGAAGACGGTCAAATTCTTTATCGTATCGGTGGTGAGGGTGAACCGCTGCTATTACTGCACATGAATCCCCGCAGTAGTGATGAGTTTCGGGAGTTGATGCCAATTTTAGCCCCAAAAAGACGGGTAATAGCCATGGATTTGATGGGGTTTGGGGACTCAGACAAACCCCCTAGATTGTATTCTGTTGCTGACTATGCCAAAACGGTTATTGCCCTCTTGGATGAATTGGGGATAGAAAAAACGAACCTTCTGGGAAATCATACAGGGGCGTTTGTAGCGGGAGAAGTCGCTGCGGCATATCCCGATCGCGTGAAAAAAATGATTCTCGGTAATGTCGCAGGTTTCGGAGAAGAGGGACAAGCTGATTTATTTCAGAGATTTGAGGAAGGGTTCAAAATTAAAGAAGATGGCTCCCATCTGATGGAACGCTGGTTAGCCCGTTCTAGATATGTCGGTTCTGCTGAGTTAAACCACCGTTGGGTTTTAGATGATTTGAAATGTTTTGGCTATCCTTTATATGCGGTTTGGGCTGTAGGTAACTACTGTTTGGATGCAGCCGAACGCTTTAAATCGCTCCAGTGTCCAACTCTCATTCTATGGGGAATTGATGATGTAGAGGAATTTGAGCGATTGGGTTTAGCCAAAGCTAGAGATCGATATTTTGTTTCTCAAGCTATTCCTCATGGCAAAGTGGTTGAACTTGAAGGGGGAACTATTTGCATGATGAACCAAATGCCTGAGAAAATAGCGAAGGTAGTGGTTGATTTTCTGGATGAAGCAGGGGCTTAGGGTTGATTGACTGACAATCACTTCATGCGCCCTCACCCCAACCCCTATCCCCAAGGGAGAGGGCTTTCTAGGCATCTGCTCACAAGTTTTGTCAGTCAACCAGGGCTTAGGGTTTATACCCAGAGAAAGGGAGTGGGGGATGAGCTGATGGTGGGAATTCTCCTTGTCTCCTATCTCCTAATCTCCAATAACTCAACCCAAAAATTATGCAGCCAAGATTCTATAAAAAGCTGATTGCCAAACAACTCGGTCAAGATTTTAAGTCAGCCGTTGAGATTGTAGAACTTCGCATTCCTGAACCGGCTGCCCATGAAATTGTCATTCGCAATCAATTTGCGGGTGTTAATGCCGGATTTGATACCTTGTTGTGTCGAGGTGAAGTTCCTTATGCCAACCTTACACCCCCCTTCGATCTGGGAGTGGAAGCGGTGGGAGAAGTTATCGCTGTTGGGTCTGATGTGACCGATATTAAAATTGGTGATGCAGTAGCTACTACGGTAAGGGGTGGCGGATATCGGGAGTACCAAGCGATCGCTGCTAACCTTGCCATTAAAGTTCGCCAAGCTACTCCAGACATTTTAACGCTCATGCCAACTGGCGTGTCAGCAATGGTGGCTTTAGAACAAGTTGGAGAGATGGGAAGCGGGGAAGTTGTGCTAGTCACAGCCGCCGCCGGAGGAACGGGACATATCGCCGTGCAGTTGGCAAAGTTAGCAGGCAATCACGTCATTGGCACCTGTGGTTCTGATGCCAAATCTGAGTTCCTGAAAAAATTGGGATGCGATCGCGTTATTAACTATAAGCAAGAAAACGTTGATGAAGTCCTCAAGGGAGAGTATCCCGATGGCATTAACTTAGTCTTTGAATGTGTGGGTAAAGAGATATTCGATATCTGTGTTAATAACTTAGCCGTTCGGGGGCGTTTAGTTGTGGTGGGTTTTATCTCTGAATATGCCTATCAACTAGAAGCCGTTTACCAACCCCGCATTTACAGCAAGCTATTTTGGAAAGCCGCCTCAGTACGGGGGTTTCTCATGCCACGATATGGGGACTATATCCCTGAAGCACGCGATCGCATTTTAGACTTGTTCTATACGGGTAAACTCCAAGTCGCCGTTGATTCAACTGAATTTAAAGGGATTGAATCCGTTACTGCTGCGGTTGAATACCTGCTTAGTGGTCAGAATTGTGGCAAAGTGGTCGTTAGGTTTTGAGGGGTTGCCTCAGTTCTTAAAAAAAATTGATTAATACTCCCAATCCCGCTCACCATCACAGAATTGCCGTACACTTAATTTCTACAATCAGCCCTGGTGTAGATAAAGCCGTGACACCTACCCCCGTCCAAGTGGGGTATTTATTGGTGAAATAACGGTCTTTTACCTGCATGAAGAGAGGCAAGTGGGGAATAATCAGCGATTGTGATGCTGAACCATTCGCAGATTCTGTTTGCCTCTTGTGAGGTGATGGCTCCGTAACATGGTAAGTAATCATTTCTACCACATCATCAAAGGTTGCTTCTGCTGTTAAAAGTACCTTCTTCACATTTTCAAAAGCCTGGACAAACTGGGCTTCTACTCCCTCAACGATTTGTAAATTTTCGTCACGACCTACTTGACCCGATACATATAAAGTGTTTCCTATTCTAATGCCAGGGCAATAGTGATATTTTTCGTATAAAACTTCCATTCCTGTAGGAATAATAACTTCGCGAGCCGCGACCATTCAAAAACTCCTTCCAAAAAGTCTGAGATAAGACAAGCACAAATTAATACTTCTCAAACCAATTTACTTCAACGGGAAAAATCCCTAATGTATTACAGATCTGTAATACCCCAAAATCCGGCCTTAGAGCAGTAGTCTTGGGGATGAAGTAATCTTTTTGGCAGAGAGACAAGGTGATTGTCTAGACTCTAGAATCACCACTATAGTCTTTAATCTTGGCTTTGCCGAATGGGAATCTCGATCCAAAACTCGGTACCTTTCCCGGGTGCGGACTTACAGTTGAGAGCACCATGATGATAATCAACCACAATCTGATAGCAAATCGCCAATCCCAAGCCCGTCCCTTTGCCGACAGGTTTAGTCGAGAAAAAGGGGTCAAATAACCGTGCTTTTATAAATTCGGTCATTCCCAGTCCGTTATCGGTAATTTGAATAACAACGCGCTGCTCGTTGAGTTGGGTTGCAGCCAGACTGGTAGGATCGTCGGGAGCAGGGTTAACAATGCTAGTGCGGATCGTGATCGCAGGTGAGGTGGGTTCCTGCCGTTCGGCAAAGAACTTCTCTAAAGCATCAATCGCATTGTTGAGAATGTTCAGAAACACTTGATTGAGCTGTCCTGGATAGCACTCGACTTTGGGCAGATTATCGTACTCTTTAATAACTGAAATCTCCGGTCTGGCATCTTTAGACTTTAGCCGATATTGCAACATCAACAAGGTGCTTTCAAGTCCCTCATTTAAGTCAACGGGTTTCATTTCGGCTTCGTCCAGCCGCGAGAAGTTGCGCAAGCTGATCACAATTGAGCTGATGCGGTCTGTTCCTCGCTGCATGGAATGAAGCAGTTTAGGCAGGTCGTCGGCAATAAAGTTAATATCAATAAGTTCAGCTTGCGCCATGAGTAGAGTAGGCGGATTTGGAAAATACTCCTGATAGAGGCGCACCAAGGTGAGTAAGTCGTAAATGTAGGCGCTGGCGTAAGTTAGGTTGTTATGAATGAAATTGACGGGGTTGTTCAGTTCGTGAGTAACACCTGCAACCAACTGTCCCAAGCTCGACATTTTTTCGCTCTGTACCAGTTGGGCTTGGGTCGCTTTAAGCTGGTTAAGAGTCTGTTCAAGTTCTTGGGCTTGCGCTCGGGCAACCTCAGCCGTTTGACGGGCTTCGGCATAAAGTGCTGCCTGATCCAAAGCGATAGTCAGTTGGGCAACCACCGCTTGCAGGAGTTCTACTTCGCTATTGTCCCAAGGGCGTACTTCTGTACCGTGACTACAACTAATCGCCCCCATCTCTCCAGCCCGAGTCTGAATGGGTATTGCCAAAATCGAGGTGTATCCCAGTGCAGTTAAGAACTGCTGTAGGACAGGATCGCCGAAGGTTCCAACCTCATCGATACGAACAATCTGCCGATTTAAAAACCGCTCGGCAAAGGGTGCCATCTCAACGGTTGTATACTGACTGATTTGGCTGGGCAAGTTGGGATTTTTGGCTTCTTTAACCACTTCCCAGTAGGGTGCTCCCTCTTGAGAACGATACCAGAGAAATTGGCAGCGGTCGATTTTCAGGAGGCTGCGGATGGACTCAACTGCCGTTTCCAGAATGGTATCGAGTTCGAGGGAATTGCGGATTTGATTGGCTAACCCGAATAGGAGGGATTCTCGACGGCTAAGGAGTTCTGCTCGCGCCCAATACTGGTCAATCGCGACAGCAATCGCATTGGCTACCCAGCCGACAGTGCGGCGAGATGCCAGAGGCAGGGACTGATTGCCTAACAGGGTCATGACACTCTTCAGCCGATTTTCCACAACGGCTGCCAGCCTAGAGATACGGTTACGCTCTGGTGAATCAGGGGTGGACTCCATAGCGGGGGCTTGAGCCAGATAGGAAATATCTGACTTCCAACCCAACTGTGCCGAATGTTGCGTCCCTAGTTTGTTCTCTTCTGTAATTTCATCAATCTTGAGTGGGGGGCTGTTGATGTCTGGCAACTGAGCGTTCGCCTGCTGCTGATTGTTCGCTTCTAGCGCCAGAGCCACTATATTTGCGATCGTGGTGCCAAAGTTTTGATCCTGGGGAGTCCACTGTCTGATGATACTTGTCGTTTGTTCGCAGCGAAGGACACCGACGATCTGTTCCCTGAGGCAAATAGGTACATCTAATCCTAAGGGAGAGATGGATAGTTGATTGTCTACCGACCAGTGAAGAGACTTTTCTCCCTCTCCTGTGTTACCAGGGTGTCTCCCTTGTTCATAGCGATCAATACATTTAAGGTGCGATCGCCCTGCATTGTATAACCAAACGCTCACTCTCCCCACCTCCAGAGCCTCGGCAGTCGCTTCCGTAATCTCTTGAATGGCTGCCTTTAAATCTCCACAGTAGAGAGTCTGAGGTCGAGCTAACCTCATCAATGCCAAACTCTGCTTTTGCAGGCGTCTGATATTTTCGCTTTGAGTCTCGCTTGCCAATTCTACCGAACTCGTACTTTGCCTTCCTTTCGGGAGCACTTCTGCTACCAGTACTATCATGACTTTTGTGAATAAGCCAGCAAATGGGACAACAAAGGCTTCTCCAGCCAACCCTTGCAGTGACCGAATAATACTCACCAAAACCAGACCTCCTGCCAGCAGCCCAAAGTATTAGGACATTCCTTATAGATGCTGCTGCTGGCTGGATGCTAGCACCTCAATGCGAATGCCAAGATAGAATCTCAGATCATCCACTCTGGCTGCAAATCCTTTTCCCCATTAGGGTGTTAAGATAGGAAATAGAAACTTTCCTGACTGAATCCTATAGGATTCAACTAAAAGATCAAGAAAGAAAGGAAGTTCCTTGGCTCTCCCTTTCTTCATTAAAGTTTGGTTTTTTATATTTTACTTGTGCCTTCCTTAGGAGGATGGACTTCATCCCCCACCTGCTAGGTGAGAAAACTAGGTTTCTGCCAGCAGTGTATTACATCTTAGCTGTCGAACAACTGCGATTGATAAGACATCAAGCACCTGAGTAGCCTGGATAGTAGTAGATGCACCCTAGATTTACCCGCCCTCTATTCACTATCTCTCAACCAGGGTCGGAACCTGTAGCCAACAGAGGAAACTGACACAACGGCGATTTTTTTAAAAAACCCTGAAGCCGCTGTAATACAGTTGGGTCATACAATTAATATACACGGTTGTAGGCTATCTCGACATCCCTAACTTTACGGTTCTTTATATTACGCTGTCTTACAGATAGGGACGAGCAGTAAATATGGGGGGAGTCGGGTAGTTTTTTCAGGATTGCTCAGAAGTGGGTGATCCCGCCTTGTATTAACGGGTAGCTTGTAGCGGTTCTCACTATTGACTTGATTGAGAGTATCAGGTGTTTGGCTAAAATTCCATTGTTTATTGGGTGATGCGAGTGCTTTGAGAAATTGTCGTTCTTTATATAAGAATACAGTCGATTAGCAAGTGCCGTCTTTTCCTAGGAAACCTACGGACGCGAAGACAAACCTGTAGAATTTGTTAGTTAATAGGGTTAGGTATCATTCACCCAATCCCTATTGTGTAAGAGGTCAAGATGGTACAGACACCTACCAGTCCCGAAAACCAAACCCTATTGATTGAGTTGCCTAAGGCAATCGGGTTGTACGTCACCCAGGAACAGTTTGCAGCCCTAGCAGCAGCTAACCGCGACTTGAGACTGGAAAGAACCGCACAAGGAGAGTTAGTAGTGAACCCACCAACAGGCTGGGAAACTGGGAGACGCAACTGGAGTATTTCTGGAGAATTGTATTTGTGGTGGCGTAATGCGGGCGAACCTGGTGAAGCCTTTGACTCTTCTACAGGCTTCATCTTACCCAATGGTGCAACTCGCGCCCCTGATGCCTCTTGGGTGAGTCGAGAACGATGGCAGGCACTTACTCCCGAACAAAAAGGAACATTTGCTAATATCTGCCCCGATTTTGTGGTTGAATTACGCTCTAGTTCAGATACCCTCAAGTCTGTGCAAGATAAAATGAGGGAGTATATTGACAATGGCACTCTGCTGGGCTGGTTAATCGATCCACAGCATCGACGGGTAGAAATTTATCAACTGGGTAAGGATGTGGAAGTGTTAGAGAATCCGGCTGAGTTGTCTGGTGACAAGGTGTTACCAAGTTTTTTGTTGAATTTAGGTCGGGTGTGGGGTTGAAAATGGTTTTTTGCCGTGATGAGAACCTTACTCCTGAGTTCAGCCAAATGGAGAAGGTGCGTTACACTTCGTTAACGCACCATACTGGCTTACAGTAAACAGCACTAATTAACCGATGAGTGAAGAATTGCGAGAGGTTCAGCTTAACACTGGGGCAACATTTGAGCCAGTTGCTGAAGTCAAGGTGCCAGTCAGTTTCGGAAATGATGCCGAAGCCATTGCCGCAGCGCGTCAAGGAGTTGCCCTTGCTGATTTGTCCCATTGGGGATTGCTGAAAGTCTCTGACGAGGATCGACTAAGCTTTTTGCACAATCAAAGCACCAATGATTTTCAGCGACTTCAACCCGGACAGGGTTGTGATACGGTTTTTGTAACATCTACCGCTCGTACCATCGACTTAGCAACAGCTTATGTCACCGAAGACGCCGTGTTACTCCTCGTTTCCCCGAATCGGCGTCAAACACTATTGGAATGGTTGGATCGCTATCTTTTTCCCATGGATCGGGTGGAATTGACAGATGTATCGAGTGAGTTTACCACCTTCAGCTTAATGGGTTCAGAAAGTGATGCTCTTTTGACTAAATTGGGCATTCAAATGCCTATCGATGAGGTTTATGGCAGTCATCAACAGCTAAAGCTGGAAGATATAGAGGTACGAGTTGCCGTAGGCAGTGGTTTGGTACTACCCGGATATACCCTAATCGCTGCTGCTAGTGATGCGGCAAAGCTGTGGCAAACTTTAACGGCAGCAGGCGCTATTCCGATGGGCGATCGCATTTGGGAGCAGTTGCGAATTGAGCAAGGGCGTCCCGTTCCTGATCGCGAACTAACCGAAGATTATAATCCTCTAGAGGCGGGTTTATGGCAGACTATTTCTTTTAATAAAGGATGTTACATCGGTCAAGAAACTATTGCCCGTTTGAATACCTATAAAGGTGTCAAGCAACAACTCTGGGGCGTTCGCCTCCAAGCACCCGCTGAACCCGGAACGATTATTACCGCAGAGGGTGAGAAAGTCGGCAAACTGACTAGTCTTACTGAAACTGACCGAGGTTTGTTTGGTTTAGCTTATATTCGCACAAAAGCGGGTGGTCTGGGTTTGAAGGTACAAATAGGAGACGTTGAAGGTGAAATTGTGGATGTCCCCTTTTTAACTCATGAGTATAACCAGTCTTAAATCTGAAAACCTATCTCTTGCAGTCCCAGCCGCAGCCGCTGGGCTTCACTAGGACTATGTTTCTCGTGGAGAGCGATCGCTTTACCAAACGCTGATAAACTTTCTGGTACTTTACCAATTTTAAGCAATGCTACGCCTAAATTTTGGTAGGCATCGGCATAATCGCGATTCAGTTGGATGGCGTTCTGATAAGCAGCGATTGCTTCCCCCAATTGCCCTAGGGCTTTTAATGTCATACCCAGATTATTGTATCCAGCAGCAAAATTGGGTGCAATCTTCAAGGTTGTTTCAAACGCAGTTCTGGCAGTGGTTAAATCACCCACTCTCAATAGCAAATTGCCGAGGTTATTGTAAGCGCCGACTTTGAGCTGGGGAAATATCGGTTGCCCGATAGCGTCTTGATAATGCTGTGCGGCTAACTGAATATCGTTTTGTCGGGTGTAAGCATTCCCCAAATGATAGTGCAGTTCAAATAATACGGGAGCATCTATCTGAGAATCAGTTAAGCCGCGTTTTAGGAGGGCAATCCCTTCATTCACTTTATCGATTTGAATGTAAAGCGCCCCCAATTTACTACAGGTATAAGCATCATTAGGATGGTTTACCAGAAACCCTTCCATGGCAGCTTTAGCTCTCGTGTACTTATCCTGTGCCGCGATCGCTTCGGGTTGGTAACCGTAGTGTAAAATAGCCACCGTTGGCAGAGAAATCACCTGCCAGTGAGGTTCTTGCTGCAATAGCTGGCTAACGCTATCATCCACCATGGCATGATAGGGACGCGAAAAGCGAATATCTGGATGATTGCGGAACAAACGGGAAACCAAGGAGTAGGGAGATTGAGATGCTCCCACTTCTTGCCGCAGCAGGTTAACGACAAGATAGCGATCGCTTTTAATGGCTTGCTGGATTTCAGGTAGAATTTCTGGCGTCAGCACTTCATCGGCATCTAGCACCAGCACCCACTTGCCCTGCACGTATTGCAGCGCATAATTGCGAGCGGCGGCGAAATCATTACACCACTCAAACTGATAAATTTTGGCTCCATAGGCTTTGGCAACTTCAACCGTGCGATCAATGGAACCTGTATCAAGAATAACTATTTCATCCACCAGAGACTTGACACTTTCTAAAAGTTGTGGTGTGTTATTTTCTTCATTTTTAACGATTGTACACAGGCTTAGATCCATCGTCATTTTATAGAGTCAGCCTAAAAGAATTGTGAAATTTTCTACTCCCCACTCCCCACTCCCTCTACTAGAAGCGATTCCTAAATTAAATAGTTTGTCGTAGATGATAAGCTGCGATCGCTGTAGGTGAAAATAGTAATTTATACAGTATAAATATCCTGGGTAGCATCATGCATCCAACCGACCCGCCTTGCTCCCCCAAGGACGTTTTACCGAGAACGGACGATTCGACTGGGAAAGACAACCTGAAATCAGGAGTCCTCGATCAATTTCATCGCCTGCAACCTCAGGTTTTAGAAGATACGTTCCGCCCTCCCAACTATCTACTGGAGCAAATCCAAGTTAGCAGTGCTGAAAAACTGTATTACGACCCCCATCATACCAACAGGTACAAACGTCCTGACTGGTTTGCCGTGGTGAGAGTCGAGCCATTGGATGAACCTCGAAATTTGACAGCAAATGGCGTGACGTGGCAAAAAATGTTCAATCCCTTTGTGGTTGTCGAACTCCTCTCACCTGAAACTGAACGAGAAGACTTGGGAGAACATCTGGAAGAATTGCATCCTGATCCAACCAAGTGGGAAGTCTACGAGCAAATTTTGCACATTCCCTATTATGTGGTCTTTGATGGTAAGAGCGATCGCCTGAGAGTATTTCAGTTTGCTGGCAATTGCTATACCGAGTTAGAACTGCGGGAGCCGCGTGTGTGGATGAATGACATTCAACTCGGTTTGGGGTTGTGGCAAGGGGTTTATCAGGGACTTGAGCGCCTCTGGTTGCGCTGGTACAAGGCGGATGGTAGGTGGATTCTCACGCCTGAAGAACGAGAACAAGAGCATGCTCGGCGATTAGCTCAACAACTGCGGGATTTGGGGATTGAACCGGATGGAAATCTCAGGGTTCATAGTCCAAGGCGAAAACACAATGAACTATGAACTGAGATGGCTGCATTACATCTGCATGAAAAGAGCCATCTTTTTAATTTTTCCCGGATTTAATCGCCAAAATCGGGATGATTCTGCAAGTATTTCTCAAGGTCATCGGAACCACCAACCCGCTCACCATCAATAAAGACTTGTGGCGTTGTTGTTACTCCGGCAACCGCATGTAAAGAGCGAGAGGTCGCATCTTTA
Organism: Coleofasciculus sp. LEGE 07092; assembly: GCF_015207375.1. Lineage (GTDB taxonomy): Bacteria > Cyanobacteriota > Cyanobacteriia > Cyanobacteriales > Coleofasciculaceae > LEGE-07092. The sequence goes on from NZ_JADEWY010000021.1 coordinate 38,572, forward strand.
CCCAATACGATTTCCTCAAAATCAACATTCCGCTCTCTCAGCATATTTTTAGCACGAGCGCAATAGGGACAACCCTCTTTGGTAAACATTGAAACAAATTTTGGTTTAACCGCCTTGGGGTTGATGTAGTTGAGCATGGTGTCAGCGTCAGACACTTCGTAGGGGTCGCCCTCAACTTCGGGTTCGATAAACATCTTTTCAATGACGCCATCTTTAACCAACATGGAATAACGCCACGAGCGCTTGCCAAAACCCAATTCTTCTTTATTAACGAGCATTCCCATTTTTTCGCTAAATTCGGCGTTACCGTCGGGAATGAGGGTAATGTTACTGGCTTTCTGCTCTTTCGCCCATTCGTTCATTACGAACGTATCGTTGACAGAGATGCAGATAATGTCATCCACACCATTCTTTTTAAAGGCACCAGCCAACTCGTTGTAACGGGGTAAGTGGGCGGAAGAACAGGTGGGTGTAAATGCACCCGGTAAAGCGAAGACAATGACCGTCTTGCCTTTGAATAGGCCATCGGTTGTGACATTCTCCCATTTACCGTCGCAGCGGAGGTGGAACGTAACATCGGGAATTATTTCCCCTTCACGGTTTTTCAACATCTATTTTTCTCCTGTATGGGTCGGACTCATTATGATGGCGCTCGATCTAAATCATACTCATAACGACTTCATTTTGACAAGCATTAAATTGAGTTGGAGCGGTTTCACTGCTCCAAAAAACTTGCCTAAACATGGGGGGGTGAGCGGAGCCGAACCCCGTTTTCTTCCCGTCTCAACCTGGAAGGAAACTACTCTGCCTATCCTGCCCTACTATAGCCATGGAAGTTTACCCTTTGGCATCTACCCTTAGGTGTACGAATTGAGAGAGTCTGGTGCAGAGATGTGAACTAGCCCCGAGCTTCAGCCCGTAGGCGCTCTCCATCAGTTTTGCTTCTTCTTCTCCTGCTGTGCTTCCGGTGACTTCACATTAAAGTAAGCCTCCAAAACCTGCTTCACCATCGGTGCTGCCACTGAACTGCCACCGCCGCCGGAATGCTCGGCAAATGCCACCACGACGATTTCTGGCTTATCAAAGGGTGCAAACGCACCAAACCAAGCGTGAGGCTTCCCAGGAGGAGCTTCTGCCGTACCACTCTTACCAGCCACCTGCGGCAGGTAAGGCACATTCAAAACCTGCCCCGTACCCCCATCTACCACCGCTCGCAGTCCTTTGCGCAGTGTCTCTATCGTTGATGGCTTCATACCCATCGACACCCGCGCATTATTCGCCGCCTCGTCATCCTTGAGCAGGTGCGGTTTGACCCGATAGCCGCCATTGGCAGGTGCAGAAAACATCACGGCTACTTGTAAGGGCGTTGCCTGAGTAAACCCTTGACCAATGGACATATTTACGGTGTCCCCAACTGTCCATTCCCAGTTAAATCGCTCCCGCTTCCAGGCATCATCGGCAATCAAACCTGGGGCTTCTTCTGATAGCTCAATGCCCGTTTTTTGACCAAAGCCATATTTCCGTGCCCATTCAATTAGTGTTGGTCCACCAACCCCCTTACCAATCTGACCGTGGAACGTATTGCTACTCCAAGCCAGAGCTTGATTGTATCCTAGAGGTCCAAATCCGGCATGGTTCCACTCACCAAAGGAAGTACCACCTACATTCAGGGCTGCAAATGTCGGCAATATCGTATTAGGCGGAAATTTCCCCGATTCCATACCCGCCGTCTGCGTCACAACCTTAAAAGTACTCGCAGGTGGAAAACCGCGCATTGCTCGGTTGACAAAGGGGTTGCCTTTTCCTTGCAGTTGCTGCCACATGGCTGGGGTAATGCGTCCGGAGAAGATGTTGGGATCGAACGTGGGGCGGCTCACCATTGCCAGGACAGCACCCGTATTAGGATTGAGAGCTACAATCGCTCCTTTTCTATCTCCTAATGCTGCCTCCGCTGCTTTCTGCGTCGGCAGATCGAGAGTAACCTGGAGATCGGTACCCGATTTCGCCTCTTTTTCTCCCAAAATCCGCAGAACTCGACCCGCACCATTAACTTCTACCTGCTGACCGCCCCATTCTCCCCGGAGCGTGGACTCATATGCCTCCTCAACACCCATTTTGCCTGCGATGTCGCCAAGACGGTAGCCTTCAGCTCGACGCTTTTGGAGTTCCTCGTCGTTGAGTTCCCCCGTATAACCCAAAACGTGAGCGGCTAAATCCCCACTCGGATAGCCCCGCACCGCTTCAATATCTACCTCTACCCCTTCGAGTTGGCTAGAGTATTCTTCCAAGGCTGTAATTTGGGCAGGACTGAGACCGCGTTCAATCCGGATTAGGGAATTCGAGTTAGCACCTGCTCGTTCTACCCGCTGTTGAATTTCATCTTCGGGAATATTCAATAGCGTGGACAGGCTCTTGCGAGTTTGAGTCCATTCTAACTTCTGGAGCGTAGCGGGCCAGAGAAACACTGAATGAGATAACCGAGAACTTGCCAACACTTTCCCCTTACGGTCAAAAATATTACCCCGTACAGGTTGCTTCGGCACCAGCCGAATTCGGTTATTTTCGGCTAGCTCTCGATTGCGGTCTCCCTGCATTAACTGTAAATACGCTAAACGATAGCCAATCCCTCCCAGAAGGAAAGTGCTGACCAGTAGCATGACAATTATCGATTGGTAACTGCGTCCAACGGTACGTGGTGTTGTTTGACGCCCTATAGAGGAAGGCTGAATCACGGTCATGGCAAACAGCAGATAGAGTCTCCAACGAATTTTACTTAGTCTAGTGTCAATTGCAAGTTTATTTTTGAATTTTCTCCCCATCGAAGGAGAAGGGGGCGTTCATTGTCTAGCGGGTGGGGTCTATTGGCACTCATCAATTTACTCCGAACGGCAGCAGACAGCTATTTTCTCATTCCTTGACCCAGAACGGGTCTTCCTGCCGATCCTTGTCAAGGAAACTTGAGGTGAAATAATAACTCATCAAGACGCTAGAGTAGACAGATAAAATAGACCCATACAAGAAAATGAGGGTGAAGGAATTTACACCAAACAGACTTTGCTTTCCAAGTAGGGCTTCTTGAGCTGTTAAATTAACTACTATGTCTCAAACTTCCGTTACAGAACATCGCGCTCCGGATACTACTGCCGAGCTTGACGTTGAACTCCGTAAGGTTTTCAAGGTTTTCAATGGAGAGACAGCCGTTCGGGGTATTGATCTGAGTATCCGGCGGGGGGAATTTTTTAGCATTCTTGGTCCATCGGGTTGCGGAAAGACAACCACCCTCCGCTTAGTCGCAGGATTTGATTTGCCCTCCGCTGGTGAGGTGCTAATTCAGGGTCAATCCATGAATCAAATCCCTCCCCACCGCCGACCGGTAAACACCGTCTTTCAAAGCTACGCCTTATTCAATCACCTGACTGTCTGGGAAAATATTGCTTTTGGTCTGCGACTCAAAAAGCTCAAGGCGGCGGACGTCGAAGAGCGGGTCAAACAATCTCTCAAACAAGTGAAAATGGAAACCTATGCCAATCGGTTTCCAAGTAATCTTTCGGGGGGACAACAGCAACGGGTGGCGCTAGCACGGGCGCTGGTGAACCGTCCGGCAGTCCTGTTACTTGACGAACCCTTGGGAGCATTGGATTTCAAACTGCGCAAAGAAATGCAGGTCGAATTGTCAAACCTACATCAAGACTTGGGGTTGACTTTTGTAATGGTCACTCACGACCAAGAAGAAGCGCTGAGTTTGTCTGACCGAATCGCGGTCATGCGGGGCGGAAAAATTGAGCAAATCGGCAGCCCAACAGAAATTTACGACAGTCCCCGCACACCGTTTGTTGCAGATTTTATTGGCGATACCAATCTGTTTAAAGCACGCTTGGAAGCCGTTGATACCGGAAGTATCCAGGTTGCCACCCCAACCGGTTTGAAAATTGTGGTGCAGTCCAAGTCGGTACAAGAAGTCCCTGGCAATTCCAAGGACGTTATTGTCATTATACGCCCCGAGAAAATTCGCTTGAGTCTTTCGCCTCCAACCTCAGCCATTAATTGCTTTGAAGGTCGTCTTAAGCACGTGATGTACTTGGGGACTCATATTCATTATGTCGTGGAGTTATTGAGTGGCGATCGCTTAACGGTCATGCTACCCAACACCACTAACAAATTACCAGAACCCCACACCCCAGTCTATGCTCGCTGGGCTGCCACCGATTGTTTAGCCTTAGAGGAGCGATCATATGTATAAACAGCACTAATGACTAATAACTAACGACCGATGACTAACGACTCTCGCCAGCCATTTCCAAGACGCCCTACACGCCGTCAGTTCTTGCAGGTAGCGGCGACTGCATTACCTGCCCTGACCCTATCAAGTTGTGGCTGGACGCTCGCTAATGTGCAATCGACAACCACCGCTCAAAGTTCAACGGATGTACTCTACATCTATACTTGGGCAGGCTATACTGACCAAGATTTGCTAGACCGCTTTCAAAAAGAAACAGGCATCGCGGCAATAGCCGATGTTTTTGATTCTAATGAGGCAATGCTGGCACGACTGCAAGCCGGCGGTGGTGGCGCATACAGCATCATCTATCCCTCTGACTACATGGTACAGAAAATGATGGGTTTGAAGATGCTCACCGAACTCGATCGCTCTCGTCTTGTCAGTTTAGATCGGTTATTTCCTCGTTTTCAAAATCCCGAATATGACCCCGACAACACGCACTCAGTTCCAGTCAGTTGGGGAACAACAGGCTTAATTTATAACACCAAAAAATTACAACCTCCACCCGAAGATTGGGGTTATCTTTGGGAGTACCAGCAACAATTATCAAAACGCATGACTTTACTCAATGATGTCCGAGAAGTCATGGGTGCGGCTTTGAAAGTATTGGGTTATTCCTACAACTCCACTAATCCTAAACACATTCAAGCTGCGTATCAAAAGTTAGCTGATTTAAAGCCTGCACTCGCTGCCTTTACTTCTGATGCGTGGCGACCGCAAATTTTGAGTGGGGATTTGATGATTGCAATGTGTTATTCCTCTGATGCTAATGAAGTCATCCCAGAAAACAGAGATTTGCAATATGTACTACCTGCCAGTGGTTCATCCCTGTGGATGGATACCTTAGCTATTCCTAAAACTGCACCCAATGTAGAGGGAGCTTATGCCTGGATTAACTTCATGCTGCAACCTGATGTTGCCGCTCAAGTTTGCGAACGATTGAGCTTTGCAACCCCTAACCAAGACGCTTTCAAACTCCTGCCTTCTGAACTTAAAGAAAACCGCAGTATGTTCCCACCCAAATCAGCACTAGAACACTGTCAAAGCCTCGACCCTCTCGAAGACTATGAAGAAGTTTACGATCGCTATTGGACAAAACTAACCAGCGGCTAAATCAAAGTTTAAATTTCTAATTCATAATTCCTACTTGAAACCCGTGTCTACCCATAAAAAAACTACCCCGACCTCTCTACCTCCTTATTCAAAAGATAACCTAACAGAACCACCATTTCTAGAAGAAAAAAAACGTCCTCGATGGCAGTGGTTAGAACCCTTAGTAATGTTAGTACCGGCAGGAATTTGGCTGGTGCTGCTGCTGGTTTTGCCAACTTTGGTGATTTTTGAACTCAGTTTAGTACCCAATATCCGACCGGGGGATGTGGTAAATCCATCGGGTTTGGATAATTACCTGCGGGTATTTGAACCCATTAACCTTCAGGTAATGAGCCGATCGCTCTTTTTTGCAGTTGGCACTACGGCAATCTGTCTAATTTTAGGGTTTCCGGTGGCGTACTGGATTGCTCAAATGGCACCAAAGCGCTGGCAGAATTTTTTGCTACTGGGGTTTATCCTGCCCAATTTTACATCCTCACTTTTGCGTTCCTATGCCTGGATTACAATTTTGAGACCGACAGGGGTAATTAATACCGTTCTAACCACGATTGGATTACCAGCTTTGGAGTTATTAAATCGTCCTCCTGCTGTTTTGATAGGCATGGCTTACAGTTACCTGCCTTACATGGTGTTAATTCTGTATGCTTCGTTGGAGAAATTAGACCGACAATTGTTAGAAGCATCAGCAGACTTGGGTGCCAATCCCATTCAAACCTTCTGGAAAGTAACCGTACCCCAAAGCTTTGCGGGAATTGCGGCGGGTTCTATTTTAGTATTTATTACGGCGTTGGGAGATTTTGTCGATCCAGAATTATTGGGTGGTGCTTCCAGTATGACCGTATCGCGCTTGATTTATAACCAGTTTCTGGGGGCAACTCAAAACTGGGGATTTGGTTCGGCGTTGAGTATGGTGTTAATTTTTGCGGTAAGTATTGCGATCGCGCTTTTGATTAAGTACGGGGATATGGAACCGCAACGGTAGCTGGACAAAGGATAGAGGGGTTTGCCAGAGGTAATAAGGCTACGGTAGGCAGTCTCCCTCAACCAAATTTGCTGAGGGAGGAACGCCTACGACAATAGTCTACTTTTTTAATCGCTTATAAATTCAAAGCCATCGAGAGATACTGATGAAATTCCTGGAAAGAATTTACCATAAGGTCGTCTCGGCTCTACTAACTGTACCTACCCTAGAGAGTTGGTTCGTTACAGCTTTTCTGTTATTGACTGTTGCCTTAATTTGTTTGCCAATAGGATTTCAATCTGGGCTTTTAGAAGTTAGAATGCTGCCTTTATCTTTTATAGGTATTGTCAAGATTTTAGTGAGTCGCTTCTTTTTTCCTGCTTTTGCAGAAGAGCTGCTATTTCGTGTCTTACTACTTCCCAGAAAAACCAGTAATACTCCAATAATAATCCAATTGATTATGGTTTTTATAAGCCTAGTTTTGTATGTAGTAGGTCATCCCATTAATGCATTTTTATTTTACAAAAAAGCTTTCGACATTCTCACGAATTCAGTTTTTCTATTGTCAACGCTAGTTCTAGGAATTGCCTTAACAATTTCCTACTTGCAATCTGACTCAATCTGGACTTCTATTGCTATTCATTGGATTGTTGTTGTGACTTGGTTACTTATATTAGATGGGTATTCCAAATTGAATTTATAGTATCTAGGAGCAGCCCTTTCAAGGTGTCAGCTTTTTTGCTTTAGTTTGGGCTAGAATCTTAGCAGTAGAAACATGAGGGCGGTTGGCAGGACGCTGGCGTTTGAGTCGGAAGTTTGTCTTCTTTTCGAGACGTGGGTGACGTAGAAAGGCTCTCAAATTAACCAGACTTTTGAGCGACAATCCCACTCAAGAAGTTCATTGTGCAAAAATTCCGGTCAGCTATCCAGACATCTCCTTCTTCGACTGTGGCTAAGATATTAGGTAGTAAGGAACGCTCTTGGGCATGACCTGTTTTGAATTGTATTGACGGTCTAATTGCACAAGTGACTGAACTCATCATTTCCACCACCGTTGAAAAGAGTAGCTCTCTGGTGTATTGAGTTTGGCTGCTTTTCTCAAATAACTTGTCAAGTTTTTGAGGAGATAAAACAATTTCTAGAAGACCACGAACCATGACCGAGACAGGACTTTCTCCTACGAAGCGCTCAAAGAGTTGACTTAGAAGCATTCTGGTTGTTTTCCCTCAGCATTTTGGATTTCTTTAGCCAACTACAAATTGGGGAAAATAACAAGACCTTGAAAGGGCTGCTCCTATATACTTGCATTGCCCTAGCGCATCATTGCTAATGTGCGAGGGAAATGATAGTTCAACGCAAAAATTCTTCAATCTGGTGCTGGCTCCAAAGTGATTGATAAAGACCGGGTTGTTGCAGGAGTTGAGAATGAGTACCGCTTTGGACAATGCTACCGACATCCATCACAAAGATGCGGTTAGCAGTAGCCGCCGCAGAAAGTTGGTGGGAAATAAAAATAACAGTTTTGCGATCGACACCTGTTGAAAGATTTTCTAAAATTTGGGTAGCTGTTTGATTGTCAACGCTAGAAAGGGCGTCATCCAAAATCAGGACAGGAGCATCAACTAAGAGCGCTCTTGCCAAAGCTGTCCGCTGCCGCTGACCACCTGAAAGAGTAATTCCCCGCTCTCCTACCACGGTTTCATACTGTTGGGGAAAGTTGAGAATTTCCGTTTGAATTTGCGCTTGCTTGGCAGCGTTTTCTACCTCTGGCTGTTCACTTAACGGCGAACCATAGCGAATGTTATTCTTGATGCTGGTACTGAAAAGAAAGCTATCTTGGGGAACATACGCAATCGCTGCTCGTAAATCTTGTAACCGCAGCGTTGTCACATCCTGTCCATCCAGAAATAACTGATTGGCACCAATCGCTAATAGGCGAGGTAAGACGTTAGCCAGCGTGGATTTGCCTGAACCAATCGCGCCCACAATGGCTACGGTTTCCCCCGGATTAATCATAAAACTTACATTGTTGAGTGCCGGAGTTGTCGCACCCGGATAGGTATAGCTGAGATTTTTGGCTACAATCTGACCGTTAACGGGTTTGGGAAGTTCAATCGCATCAGGAGAATTTTGAATTTTAGGCTCAATTGTCACAATCGACTCAACACGATCAACACTGACTTCACCCCGCTGATAGGCAGTAATCGTGAAACCGAGCAGTGCTGTGGGAAAAACTAACCGTTCTGCGTAGAGAATCAACGCTACAAAATCACCGATTGAGATAGCACCCGTGGCAATCGAGCCAGAACCGAACCACAGTAATATTAGCAAGCTGACATAGGAAAGTGCTTCAATCACTGGAAATAGAACGTTTCGGGTTCTTGCCAAATTGAGATTAGCTCTCAGTAGTTTTTGGTTGAGCCCTCGGAAGGCGCGACGCTCATTTTCTTCTTGCGCATAAATTTTAATCAGGGATATGCCACTCATATCTTCCTGAATGAGTTCGCTCAGGTTGGAGAGTTCCTCCTGCACAGATTGCTGCTGGTTACGCAGTTTCTCGCTAAAAAGCTGAACGGTAATCAACATCAATGGATAAACAGCAAGCGCCATGAGCGTTAGCCGCACACTCTTCAACATCATGAACGGCAGTGTTATGCCGTAGGCAAAGAGAGTATTTGCCAAACTCAAAACTGCAAACCCGACCAAACGCCGGATGTTATCCACATCACTGGTGGCGCGATTGATTAAGTCTCCGGAGGTGTTTGTAGAAAAATAAGAGGGTTCTAGCTTCAGCAGGTGCTCAAAAATGATTTGCTTTAGGTCAAATTCTACCTTGCGCCCCACCCCAAATATGAGGATGCGCGACACCAAACGAATCACCCCCATTAAAGAGGCAAGAATCAGAATGAGCAAAGCTACACGCCAGACTTGATCGAAGCTAAAGGCTGGACGCATTTCGTCAATATTATCCCCAATTAACCAAGGAATGTAGGCACCGAGTCCATTAACAATCAGTAAAGCGAGGATGCCTAGGGATACCTGGGGGGTGTGAGGGCGCAGGTAGGATAGGAGTTTTTGGAGACGGGAGTTAGCCATGTTACAAATGTAACAATTTTTGAGTTAAAGCGACGGCTGATAGTAGCTTCTTTGTCCCAAAAAGAAAGTCCCGATTTCCACTGTCTCTAGAAGTCAAATGAGTTCTCCTCCTAGCCAACCTCGCAATAAGTAATAAAGCCGACTCAAGAATTCTTCTACAATCCGTGTAGTAACGGTAAGCGCTTCTACAGAGGGGACAAAGGATTCAATCTGAATGCGGAGTCTGGGGGTGGCTCCGGGTTGGAACCTGAAGAAATTCGTGGGTTTGGCAACAATATTGGTCAGACCGACCTCAGCAAAGGTTCGTTGGGCGCGGCGGCTATTAAAGGCAGAGGTGACTAAAAAAACGCGATTATCGGCTAATCCTCGGTTTCTTAAGATATCCTCTACCGCTTCAGCACTAGTGCGCAAATCTGTCCCTTTTGGTTCAACCACAATCTGATTTTGAGGAACGCCTAACTGTACGAGCAAAGTCCTGATATCATTAGCCTCAGCAACCTGTGCGCCGCTCCCTTCCAGGTTAGGTCTTGGACCAGCACTAGCGATCACGAGGGGTTGGTTGCCTGACTCTCGATATAGCTGGGCAGCATAAAGAATGCGATCGCCTGTGTCGGTTAATTGAATTTGCGTCCGAGGTGGCAGGTTCGGTTGGGTGGTTCCCTGTCCGAGTACTACAATCGCTGACGCTGTTTGAGTTGCGGCTTCCTGAGGAGTGAACGCTTGTTGTTCAGCGCCTTGAGCCAGCAGGTTAGCGAAAAAGGGCGTACTCGAAATTAGCAAAATTAGTAATGCTGCCACAACCTGATTCTTCGCTTTCAGCCCATTGCGTAGGGCAAGGCTCAAGAGTACGATAGAGGCTCCTACAGGCTTGAGTGGAAATGACATAACGTTCCATAGAGTAGAGACTACGTTATTGTCAGGAAAGAAAAATGCTATAACGATTAAGCCAAACAGAAGTAAAGCCCCAAGTAAGGTAAAGTATTCTTTGGGAATTACCTTCTTAAAGAGATTGTAAAGAATAACTGCGATTATCAGCCACAGGAGTATTTGGGTCAGGAGTTCAAACATTGTTAAGAAATTGATAAGTGGTTGGTCGTGAGCGGTTAGTTGTTAAGTGTTAGTCTGACTACTCCACAGAAAAATTGGCAATGGCATAAGTGATAGAGTTATCAATCAATTCGGAACCGTCAAAAAGTGGGAACTGCATTATGTTTTCCCCATGCCCCTTGCCCTCCGTGTCCTGTCTCAAGTTAGTAATTGTGGTACTCATCACCATTGGCGCGACACCTCAACTGCCAGCTCCTAGATTTGGATTACCCTAACACGGGAATTATACTGCCATTGATAGTAATCATTATCCTCGTCAAGTTGTCCAGGTAAAACGAGAAGTTTGGAGAGTGCTAGTGTGGTACAAGTCAAGCCAGTCATTTTAACCAGTGGAGCCGGATATATTGGCTCTAAGAGGGTGTTAGCAAGGCAAAAGTCAGGCTATGGTGTAATAGTGCTGGATAATCGGTCAGCGGACATTGAGAGTTTGTAGAAGATATCCTAGGCGTCATGGATAATAGCATGCAGGCAACAACCCTGTCGTTTGACTTCTGGCGACACCGCCTGAGTTTTACCCATCTGCACAATACATTGCCACCCCTTGATGAAATTACTTCGCTTTTAGAATAGAAAAAAGTGCCGGTGAACAGACAAGCTCAGACTGGAAAGGCTCAAAGCAACCCAACTCCAACCGCCAAAAAGGATGCTATTGCTGTAGAAGCCCGACTTTGTCGGTTAGAGTCAATTGTCGGACAAATCGGAGAAGCCGTTCTCGCAACCACGGAAACCATTGAACGTCTTGCTGATCGGGTAGATGCTCTTGCCGTTCAAGTACAGCACCAAGGACACCAAGTTCAGCAACAGGGTTATCAGCTCTTTGCCTTAAGCGATGCCGTGCAAACTCTAGCAGAAAATCAAAATGAGTCTCTAGAGCAGCTAGGACAGCTTACAGTAACACTGCAACGCCTTGCTGCTGCTATCGAAGCAACGGATAAGTCAGTAAGCTGGGAATAGGCTTAATGTATTTTGTCCCCTGATCGACAACGAATCACCCATGACGCACAAAAAAAATGTGCTATGACAACGAGAGTGCCCAAAACTCATGAGGAGAGCATTAATGCATTTTCTAAGGCGGTACCTTATCCTAGTGACTGTAACGGCTGCCGTCAGCTTGTTAACCGTTAGCTGTAGAGAAAGTAAGGTTTCACAGTGCAATAAAATTATCCAAGTTGCCAACAAAGCAGTTAGTGAAGCCAAAACCGTCACTAACGGTGGTCAAACCAGCAATCCTCAGGCAATGCTCCAAGCAGCAGATGCTATGGAAAAGGCGTCGGCGGAAATGCAAGCCATTGATGTGAAAGACGCAAAACTCCAAGACTACCAAATCGGTTTTGTAAATATGTATCGTGATACCAGCGATGCCACCCGTAATTTCGTAACCGCGTTTGAGAAAAAAGACCGTTCGGGGGCAGAAGCGGCTTTGACAGATTTGCAGCAAGCTACGACTCCCGAAAAGCAACTGGTTGATGAGTTGAATACCTACTGCTCTGGTAACTAGGGAGAACTGGGAGAAGCCCCCTCGTCAGATAGACACTGAAGCGATCGCACTAATTTTGTTTTGGCGCTAGGATAAATCTCAAGCTGGCTTGGTTGTGACACTTTAATTTAAAGAACGTGTCTCAGCTTAAGGTAAGCTCTTACAAAGCAGAAGCATTATAGGTAGATATCCTTGAAATATGCCTTAGTTCATGAGTGGTTGACTCCCAAAGCAACGGGCGGCTCAGAACTAGTAGTTCGAGAAATCTTAAAGCACATCGACGCCGATCTTTATGCCCTGATTGATTTTGAATCGACTAATCCCCACAGTTACCTGTTTGAGCGCTTTATTGGCACAACCTTCCTACAACAGTTGCCCTTTGCCCGCAATGGCGTCCAAAAGTACCTGCCATTGCTACCCCTAGCCATAGAGCAGCTAGACTTACGCGACTATAATATAATTCTTTCTTCGTCCCATGCTGTTGCCAAGGGCGTACTCACCAGTCCCCAACAGCTCCATATCTCCTATTGCCATACACCCATGCGCTACATCTGGGACTTGACATTTGACTACTTAGGTAGTAGCAGAATGGGGCGTGGTCTGCAAGGCGCAATGACTCGGTATTTGCTTCATCAGTTGCGCCAGTGGGATGTGCTTTCGGCAAATCGGGTGGACTACTTTATTGCTAACTCTCTACATACGGCACGACGAATCTGGCGTTGTTACAGGCGTCAGGCTCACGTAATTTATCCACCCGTTAATGTTGACCGCTTTCCCTTCCAAGCTAAAAAATCAGACTACTATCTCACTGTTTCCCGCATCGTTAGTTACAAACAAATTGCGTTGATTGTTCAAGCGTTCAATCAATTGGGATATCCACTGATTGTCATTGGTGAGGGAGCTCAGTTACAGGAAATCCGCCAACTAGCAAAGCCTAATGTCCAAGTACTGGGATTTGTAACCGATGCTGAAGTCGAGCGGTATATGGCAGAAGCAAAAGCCTTTGTCTATGCTGCCTGTGAAGATTTTGGCATTGCCCTCGTGGAAGCCCAAGCCTGTGGTACGCCAGTGATTGCTTACGGTGCGGGTGGGGCATTGGAAACTGTGCACGATATTCGGAAACATCCCGATAGGGGGACAGGTCTGTTGTTTCAAGAGCAAACTCCTGTCGCCCTAATCGAAGCCGTGAAAACTTTCGAGGCATCCTCAGCAGCATTTAGTCCCGAACAGATTCGATTGAACGCTGCTAAATTTGCTCCTGAGATTTTTAGCGATCGCTATCTGACGTTTGTAGAACGGTGCTATCAAGACCATAAGTCAGGATTTTCTGCTGACAACTTCAAGTTTCCCGAGTCCTATTCGCCGTAGCCAGCCTCTTCTGGCTTTATGATCGTGACGTGTGGTGTGAAGTGAAGGAGTAAGATGACTGCTCAAAGCCAACTTATCTCCGTCAAGATATTGCGAGCGTTCGTGAAGCGAGGGTTCCAGGCACCCGCCTCGCGCATCAGACCCAGAGGTCTGTCTCGATATCGCCTAGACGGAAATTTTGCCAAACGGCTGTTTGATGTTGTATTTTCGTTGTCGGTTCTCATGTTGTTTTTGCCGCTTTACCTGCTTTTAGCCCTCCTGATTGCCATCAGTTCGCCCGGACCTATTTTTTATGTTCAGGAACGGGTAGGTAAAGATTACAAACCTTTTGGTTGCCTTAAATTCAGAACCATGGTAGAAAATGCTGATGAGCTGTTGATAGAACTGATTACACAATACCCAGATATGCGTCAGGAGTTCGAGGATAATTTCAAGATCAAAGAAGATCCTCGGGTGACGGGAATTGGTAAGTTTTTGCGCTATACCAGCCTGGATGAGTTTCCGCAGTTCTGGAATGTGTTGAAAGGAGATATGAGTGTAGTTGGACCAAGACCTTTAGTGCCTGAAGAAGTCCATAAATATGGGTTTCATATGGACAAAGTTCTAACGATCAAACCGGGAATTACAGGCTTATGGCAAGTATCAGGACGTAATGATATTCCCTATCAACGTCGTGTTCAGATGGATATTTACTACGTTAATTTCCGAAATGTCTGGCTGGATTTTTGGTTGATTGTGAAAACAATTGGCGTGATGATATCACCCAAAAATAACGGTGCTTATTAACCTAAAAGCCTTGGAAAACGATGGATGATGATAGATAAAGAAACTAACTTTGTTACAGATAAGAAATTGAGTTTTCAGGAAAACTCAATACAACTCTTAACAATGTTGTTTCTTTGTTCATCATTCATCATTAACTTGGTTCTGGATGCTATTTAGCATCATTTACCACAACCAAGCTACAAAGTTTAGGTTAACTTTAGGGAATAATCTCCCCTCATCCTCACCAGGGTTGCTGGGATATTCGCTTTCTCCAGGCAAGCAGTAGCTGCCGCGAGTGTCTATAGTCGTCACAGGAAGATTACAATAATGACCCAACGCAAGCGAGCGCTAATTACGGGTGTTACAGGTCAAGACGGTTCCTACTTGAGTGAATTACTCCTGGACAAAGGCTATGAAGTTCACGGGATTATCCGGCGGACTTCAACCTTTAATACCGATCGCATTGACCACATTTATGAAGACCCTCACAAACAAGGAGTTCAGTTATTTCTGCACTACGGTGACTTGACTGATGGCGTAACATTGCGCCGCATTCTAGAGGAAGTCAAGCCCGTAGAAATTTACAACTTGGGAGCTCAATCCCACGTTCGTGTTAGTTTCGACTCGCCGGAGTATACCGTTGACTCGGTGGGTATGGGTACACTACGGCTGCTCGAAGCCATTCGAGACTACCGACATCGAACTGGTATTGATGTGCGTTTCTATCAAGCGGGTTCTTCAGAGATGTTTGGCAAGGTTCAAGACGTTCCTCAAAAGGAAACGACACCCTTTTATCCCCGCAGTCCCTACGCTTGTGCTAAGGTTTATGCCCATTGGCAAACCCTAAATTATCGCGAGTCCTATGGGATATTTGCCTGTAATGGCATCCTGTTCAACCACGAATCGCCACGTCGGGGTGAAACATTTGTCACACGCAAGATTACAAGGGCGCTAGCTCGGATTGTTGCAGGTCAGCAGAAAAAGCTTTACCTTGGTAACTTGGATTCCAAGCGAGACTGGGGCTATGCCAAAGACTACGTTAAGGCAATGTGGCTGATGCTTCAGCAAGATAAAGCCGACGATTACGTCGTTGCTACGGGAGAAACTCACTCCATTCGGGAATTTTTGGATCTGGCATTTAAGTGCGTCAATCTAGACTGGCACGACTATGTGGAGTTTGATCCCCGCTACCTGCGTCCGGCTGAAGTAGATTTACTGATCGGCGACCCGACAAAAGCCAATCAAAAATTAGGGTGGCAGCCTTCTGTGACGTTTGAGCAGTTAGTCGCTTTGATGGTGGAAGCAGATTTGCACATTTTAGGTCATTCATCGCCTAGCGGCGAGGGGCCAGCACTATTTGAGAAGGAGAAGGATAACGCCTACAACCGCCAGCAGCACATGGCTAGTAGCCTTGTTGATTGAGTTCGAGCGTATTCATCGTAACCAATCAGTCTAGGCGGTTGTTAATCGTTAGTGCAGCGTGGTGCGTATTGTCCATCAGTTGGAAAAACTTTCTCTGGGGTTATTTCTGCCATATTGCACTAGCGATCCATTGCTATCCGTTTTCAGACCCTAGACAATAAGTAAGAAAGTGTCCGAGTCCATCCCAGGCAATCGGGCAACTTAACATTAAGTAACAATTAACTTAAAACGTTTTATGGAAAAAGACGCAAAAATCTATGTAGCAGGTCATCGCGGCTTGGTTGGTAGTGCTATTGTCAAAACCTTACGCAAAAACGGTTATAACAATCTTATCCTGAAAACCAGCCAAGAACTTGACCTGAGAAGACAAACAGAGGTAGAAAACTTTTTTGCTGCCGAACGCCCCGAATACATTTTTTTAGCGGCAGCAAAAGTGGGCGGTATTAATGCTAACAATACTTACCGCGCCGAGTTTATCTATGAAAACTTAATGATTGAGTCGAATATTATTCATAGCGCTTATTTGTACAATGCCAAAAAGCTGATTTTTCTGGGTTCTTCTTGTATCTACCCCAAATTTTGTCCGCAGCCGATGAAAGAAGACTATCTGCTCACGGACTTTTTGGAACCCACCAACGAACCCTATGCGATCGCTAAAATCACAGGCATAAAACTCTGCGAAAATTACTGCCGTCAGTATGGTGTGAATTTTATCTCGGCGATGCCAACCAATCTGTACGGACCCCAGGATAATTTCGATTTAGCGAACTCTCATGTTCTCCCTGCCCTCATCCGCAAAACTCATGAAGCTAAAATTAACAAGGCGGACTCCGTTGAAATTTGGGGAACGGGTGCGGCGCTCAGGGAGTTTTTATATGTAGAGGATTTAGCGAACGCCTTAATTTTCTTGATGGAAAATTACAACAACATAGAATTCGTGAACGTCGGCACGGGTGAAGAGGTTTCTATCAAAGAACTAGCCTTTTTAATCAAAGCTGTTGTCGGGTATGAAGGGGATTTAAGTTTCGATACCTCTAAACCGGATGGAACACCGCGCAAACTGTTAGATACCTCTAAACTGAATGCAGTGGGGTGGAAAGCGGAAACCTCTTTAAAAGAAGGACTTGAACTCACTTATCAGTGGTTTTTAGAGAATTATAGTGGCATCAGAGGTAAATAATTGCCCATCAAAAAATAACAACTTAGGGGTGTCTGTCTCCATGAAACCTGCTATCCGAGTTTTATTATCACTGGTTCCCCTACTTCTGCTTTGCTTTGCCGATCGCGCCTCAGCCAATTCCGAGCAATGTCGCCAAATCCGTGAGGTGCGTCGCCTAGCGATGGGGGAGCGCTTAGAGGATGAGAATCTTGCTACCTTGGAAAATCGTTACTGTGCCACTGCCCAACCGTCCACGGCGGTGGCAGCGCCGCTATCGACAGCCCCGCCCGATTGTGTTGACTTAACGGTTATGACGCGGCTTGCCCAAATTGCCGAAGCTCGTAGCGATCTTGTTCGTTTAGTGGAGAGTCAGCAGCAGTTAGCTTGTGGTGTTGCCGAACAATGGGGCAGGTCTGTATTAAACTACCCGAATGGGCAAACGGCGAAATTTCGGTCGAATTGGAATTACCCGAACGGACAGGCTGCTAGGTTTGGATCGGTTTGGACTTATCCGAACGGACAAACTGCCAAAGTTGCTTTAAGGTGGAATTATCCAAACGGGCAAACAGCTAAATCTGGCTCAACTTGGTACTATCCGAATGGAAAGCCTGCTGGTTTTGAAAATTTGGTTTCTTGGGCTTGCAGCATATTGGGACGGGATGAATGTGCTACAAGGCTGTTGGCATTGCGGAATACTGATGATGTGTGGAGCGAACTGGCAACTCTTGAACTGGCTTGGCAAGCTTATACAATAAACAGTTCGAGAGAGTAATAGTAGCGTGGGACAACAGCTAACCAAAGCCGAATTACGTCGGGTGCTGTTAAAGCGACGGCAATCAATGCCTGTGGAAGACTGGCGGGAAAAGAGCGATCGCATTTGTTCTCATCTGCAATCTTCACCGTTGTTTGTCCGGGCAAAAACAATTTTGGCGTATTTCAGCTTTCGCCAAGAACCCGATTTGAGTCCCCTGTTTAGGGGTTCTCAACACCGTTGGGGTTTGCCTCGATGTGTGGACAAATCCCTCTCCTGGCATAGCTGGAAGCTCGGAGAACCACTGCAACCGGGAGCCTATGGCATTTTTGAACCTCACCCGGATTCTCTGACGTTAAAGCCCGATGAGGTAGATTTAATTCTGGTTCCGGCTGTGGCTTGTGATGTCTGGGGATATCGTTTGGGGTATGGGGGGGGATTTTACGATCGCCTGTTGAGTTCGGTGGAGTGGGCGTCTAAGCCTACGATTGGCATTGTGTTTGATTTTGCTTGCTTGTCTCAGTTACCTGTCGATTCTTGGGACAAATCGCTACACGCTGTTTGTACAGAGGGGGGGCTGAGAATGGTAGCCAGTCTTCCTGAATTCTAGTCAGGGTGGATTTTGTACAGAATTTATCTGGTAGAGTAAAGACTATTTAAAAATGACAGGATGAGTCGCTCTATCGGTAAGCAACTGTGGAAAAATTTCTGGATGTATGGGCTGTTGGCAGCGATCGCTTTTGTGATGCTTTTCCCATTATTCTGGCTGATCAGCACGTCCTTAAAGTCCGCAACAGAAAATATCTTTCGGTTTCCCCCCCAGTTATTACCCAGTCAGCCAACATTTGATAATTTTGTTCAGGTTTGGCAAAGCCATCCCTTTGGCACGTATCTGTTTAACAGTACTGTCGTTGCGGTTCTTACGGTTGGTTTGAATCTGCTGCTGTGTTCCCTAGCGGCTTACCCCCTAGCGCGGCTGGAGTTCTGGGGGCGAGAGGCGATTTTTGCAGTGATTGTCTCAACAATCATGATTCCTTTCCAGATTGTCATGATTCCCCTCTACATTCTGGCAGTGCAGTTGGGTTTGAGAAATACTTATTTGGGGATAATTTTTCCCAGCCTTGCTTCTGCGTTTGGTATTTTCTTATTGCGGCAAGCGTTTCAAGGGGTTCCCAAAGAACTTGAAGAAGCAGCCCGGATTGATGGTTGTACGGAGTTGGGGTTGTGGTGGCATATTATGCTGCCAGCCGTGCGTCCAGCACTAGTGACGTTGGCAATCTTTGTCTTTATTGGTTCTTGGAGTGATTTTCTCTGGCCCCTCATTGTTCTGGATCGACCGGAATATTACACCCTACCTTTGGGTGTCGCTACTCTTGCTGGAACGTTTTCTTTAGATTGGCGTTTGATTGCGGCTGGATCGGTGATATCAATTACGCCCGTGCTGCTGTTTTTTAGTTTCATGCAGCGTTATATTGTGCCGACGGATACTGGGAGTGGGGTGAAGGGTTAAGGGAGAATGGCATTGTACTTCTTCTCATTTAGTCTCTATTACGCCAACGATGAGTTACTACATTTCACCTCGCTTTCTCGATAAAGTATCTATTCACATCACAAAAAACTTTCTTGACTTGTCGAAAGTCCGGGTTCCCTTAATTCTTGGAATTCATGGACGTAAAGGAGAGGGAAAATCTTTTCAATGCGAACTCGTGTTTGAACGCATGGGTATTGAGGTAGTTCATATGTCGGCAGGTGAGATGGAAAGTCCCGATGCCGGAGACCCAGCTCGCTTGATTCGCCTGCGCTATCGAGAAGCAGCCGAGTTGATTAAGGTACACGGCAAGATGTGTGTGCTGATGATTAATGACTTGGATGCCGGAGTAGGACGGATTGATGCAGCCACTCAGTATACCGTGAATAGTCAGTTGGTGAATGGCACCTTAATGAATATTGCCGATAAGCCAACCGATGTACAACTCCCTGGTAGTTATGACTCAACACCCCTGCATCGCGTCCCCATTATTGTCACCGGGAATGATTTTTCCACGTTATATGCACCGTTGATTCGGGATGGACGGATGGAGAAGTTCTACTGGGAACCCGATAGAAACGACCGAATTGGAATTGTTGGCGGTATTTTTGAAGGGGATGGGCTCTCGAAGAGTGATATGGAAGAGTTGGTTGATACTTTTCCCAATCAGTCGATTGACTTTTTTGGCGCACTGCGATCGCGTCTTTACGACGAGCAAGTTCGCCAGTTCATCCAAGAGGTAGGAATTGAGCGAGTTAGTGCTCGTGTTGTTAATAGTGCCGAAAAACCCCCAGAATTTCACCCACCCGATTTCAGTCTGCCTCATTTGATCGAGTCTGGACAACAAATGGTTGGAGAGCAAAATCGAGTCCAGTCTACACGGTTGGCACAAGAGTATAACCAAGCTGCATCCTCACCTGCTCAAGGTTTTGGGGATGCCACCCCTCGTCAAGAGTTTAAGCGTGAACTAAAACAAGTTGAAAAGTCCACAGCGTCTAACGGGTTCAAGGAGTCTAGTTCGCAATTAAGCTCAGACGTACTCAATCAGTTGCGCCAGTTGATTGAAGGGGGATATCGCATTGGCATGGAACACGCGGATGAACGCCGGATGCGGATTAATTCCTGGAAGAGTTGTCCTGCCATTGATAGTAACAAGGAGAAAGAAGCGATCGCCGCGTTGGAGGACTGCCTTGCTGAGTATAGCGATGAATACGTGCGCTTAATTGGGATTGACCCCAAAGCTAAACGGCGTGTTGTGGAAACCGTTATCCAACAACCTAACGGTAAAAGTTCTCGTTGATAGCCCTCACCCCCAGCCCCTTTCCCAACTCTGGGGGTGAGGGCTATTTTTTTATTGAATCAATCCCGACAAAAAAAGTCGGGTATGTTTGACGGGGTTTTGGGCTTGTGTTACTATCAGGCGACTAGTTAATTAGAGAGAGATGGAGAGGCTGCATCCATGATCCAGGCGACAACCCCCCACACATCAAGTACATCTGCCACCTTTAAAAACCTCAAGTGCAAAGAGTGTGGTGCTGAATACGAACTGCAAGCACTTCACGTTTGCGAGTTCTGCTTCGGTCCGTTAGAAGTTTCCTACGACTACGACGCCCTGCGCCGTCATGTCACCCGCGAAACCATTCAGGCAGGACCAAATTCTATTTGGCGTTACCGTCCCTTCTTACCCGTTGCTACCGACAATCCCATCGACGTGGGTACGGGCATGACTCCCTTGGTGAAATCCCATCGGTTAGCACGACGCCTGGGTCTGAAAAACTTATATATAAAGAATGATGCAGTCAATATGCCCACCCTCAGCTTCAAAGATAGGGTGGTGTCAGTAGCATTGACTAGAGCTAGAGAATTGGGATTCTCTACCGTCTCCTGTGCCAGTACGGGTAACTTGGCAAATTCTACGGCGGCGATTGCTGCCCATGCAGGGTTAGACTGTTGTGTCTTTATCCCGGCTGACTTAGAAGCGGGTAAAGTCTTAGGCACCCTGATCTACAACCCCACCGTCATGGCTGTAGAAGGGAACTACGATCAAGTTAACCGTCTCTGCTGCGAAGTTGCCAATACTCACGGCTGGGGCTTCGTCAATATTAATTTGCGTCCCTACTATTCGGAAGGCTCAAAAACCCTAGGCTTTGAAGTTGCTGAACAACTCGGCTGGCAGTTACCGGATCACATCGTTGCGCCTCTGGCGTCGGGTTCCCTGTATACCAAAATCTATAAAGGTTTCCAGGAATTCATTAAAGTGGGGCTAGTGGATGATAAAGCAGTGCGCTTCAGTGGCGCACAGGCAGAAGGTTGCTCCCCCATTGCCCAAGCATTCCGGGAAGGACGGGACTTTGTAACACCTGTCAAACCCAGCACGATTGCTAAATCTATCGCTATTGGCAACCCTGCTGATGGTATCTATGCCCTTGAAATTGCCCAGAAAACTGGCGGCGCGATCGCATCCGTCACCGATGCCGAAATTGTAGAAGGGATGAAGCTGCTGGCAGAAACCGAAGGCATCTTTACAGAAACCGCTGGTGGCACTACGATTGCCGTACTGAAGAAATTGGTAGAAGCTGGGAAAATTGACCCCGATGAAACCACGGTTGCATTCATTACTGGTAATGGACTTAAAACCCAGGAAGCTGTTCAAGGCTACATCGGTGAACCCTTAACCATTGAGCCGAAGCTAGATAGTTTCGAGCGGGCATTAGAGCGATCGCGTACTCTTGATCGCCTTGAGTGGCAGCAAGTTTTGGTTTAAAAACTGGCTTTCCTTTCTACCCTCCTAGCCCCCCTTCATAAGGGGGGAACATGGAACTATAAAATTCTCTAGAATCTAAAATCCAACTATGGCTGTTAAAGTTCTGATTCCTACCACCCTGCAAAAATTCACCAACGATCAAGCAACACTCGAATGTACAGCTAACAGTGTGACTGAATTGCTTGACTCCCTAGAAAAAAGTTGTCCTGGTATTAAAGGACGCCTGTGCGATGACGAAGGTAAACCTCGTCGCTTTTTGAATTTCTACGTCAACAGTGAAGACATTCGTTTTCTAGAGGGTACGAACACATCTCTTAAAGATGGAGATGAAGTGAGCATCGTGCCAGCCGTTGCTGGAGGTTGAAATGATCAATGGGGTGTTTTTTTAGGGTGTAGGGGTGAGAAGAAGAATGGGAATTATTACCCCACCTTTCTCTCCTGCCTTCTGCCTGATTGGTGAGCACTTCGACAAGACTTCGGCGTGAGCGCTCAGTGTTCCACCTGTCGAACCACTGCCTTATCCATATCTTTGATAAATTGGTTGAACCTCTCCCGATCCGGCATCGAAGGCTGTGCTCCTGCTTGGGTAACAGAAATCGCACCGGCTGCGGCTCCCCACACAACAGCCTGCCTCATAGAAAATCCCTCTGCCAAAGCTGCGGCTAGAGCACCATTAAATGCATCTCCAGCCGCTACCGTATCCACCGCTTGGACGGAGAAAGCTGGAACAAAAAAACTATCGGAGGCAGTGGTACAGCAGACACCCAGAGCGCCCAGTTTAACAATAACTGTACCGACACCCCACTGTTGCAATATGGCTGAAGCTTGTTGGGCAGTTTCTCTGTCGTTGACGGGAAAGCCTACTAGTTGACTGGCTTCTAATTGATTAGGGGTGATAATATCCACCAGTGGGTAAAGTTCGGTGGGAAGTTCCTGAGCAGGTGCCGGATCAAGAATGACAGGTACCGTTACAAAAGACCTACTCAAAGCTACTCAACACTATAAATAGTTGTACACTTTGATGCTTTCTTCCTGCTTCATCCAGAACTGTCGGCAGCACTCTGTTCACAGGCTAACACTGCCTAACTGACA
>NZ_JADEWY010000237.1 GCF_015207375.1 Coleofasciculus sp. LEGE 07092
CCCCTTGTCCCCCCATCCTCTTCCTCCCCATCAATTCCCTTTGAAGATGAGCTGAAAATACGAGGCGTCAACTTGCTCGACCCTCGGATACACAAAGCGATCGCTTCGAGTTCAGACCCTTACTTGAGTATCAAAGCTTGGCTGGAATGGTCATCAACTCAAGTTGTTGAGAGTCCCACGGGGTCACTGTTGACAGCGCTGCGTTCTGGATGGCGACCGAGAAATATGGATGAACGCCCCCGACGTACTGTTATCCCCGATTTACCGCCAGAACTCTCTGAATGGGCGAAGCAGAAGCGCTCGATCATCCAGCAAATCATTTGGTCTGACCTAGAGAAGCAGTGGGTTGTGTTTTTGCATGGAGAACCGCCCCTGCCTGCTGTTCAAGCCATGAGCTTATTTCCCTAGAGGTTAACTATCATGAATAATTCAATCGCACCGGGGACGAAGGTTCGTTTCAAGATTCCTGGTAAGCGCAAACACTCTGACGGGGTTGTTGATAAAAGGAAGCCCACTCACCACACACATCACACTAAGATTCCGGTGAAGGGTAACTACGGTACTGAATTTTGGTGTCTACCCAAGGACGTTGAGGTTATTGAAAAGAAGCCGAACACCGTATCTTCACCATCACAACCGCCACCTGAATTACCCTCGTATCAGGAGGAACAACCGGATAACAACAGTTCGACGGCGCTCACTGAGATACAAACAAACGGAGATTTGGTTCTCCTCCAAGCCGATCTAAGAAGCATTGACCCCCGACTCTTAACGCCTCATCCTCAAAACTTAAGCATTTATGGTGAAAATGAGGATGTGTCACAACTGGTGGAATTAATCTTAGAATCTGGCTGGATGAAGCCGATTGTCGTCACTCCCGAAGGTCGAATCATATCCGGTCACAGGCGCTGTTCGGCAGCATTGCAGCTTGGATGGGAAGAAGTGCCGATAATTGTGCAAGATTTCGGTGATGAGGTGGCTCAACTCGAAGCGCTGCTTTTGGAAAATGCCAGCCGGAATAAAAATCCTGAGCAGAAGGTCAGAGAAGGGTTCACCTGGGAAACTATTGAACGGGAACGGGCAAAACTTCGTCAATTAGCGGCTCAGAATAATGATGCAGGTCGAGCAGTTGTGGAAAATTTTCCACAACTGGTCAATGGTGGAAAAGGAAAAACCAGAGATGCGATCGCCAACCGTATCGGTCTAGGTTCAGGGCGTAACTACGACAAAGCTGCCAAAGTAGTACAGGCGATCGATGAGTTAATCGGTTCATCTGAAGAAGAAAACCGGGACTTTGCATATTCTCTGAGGCAGGCGCTAAACCTTGGCAGCGTCCACGCCGCTTACAAACTGCTCCATCCGAACACAGGACGGAAGGGGACAAGGAGACAAGGAGATGGGGGGACAAGGGGACAAGGGGAACTTCTCCCCATCACCCCATCCTCTTCAAGTTTCCCTGTAGAACGGCAGAGGGTGATTGTCAGCAATCCCAACTCCCCATTTTTTAACCAACACGGCATGGTCACAGCACGACCTAACCGAGACTTGGCAATCGTGCTCATTGATGTTAATGCTGTTGGAGATATTGGAGTAAGAGAGCCGTTTGCTGTGAGTGAGTTACAACCCGAACCCCTACCCGGAACCCCACCGATTGAACACAGTAATGAAATACCTCTTGCGGTGAGCGGTGCCGAACCGCCCAGTTTGAGCCAGTGTTGGACAAAGGAGGACGTGTTTGCATTTATCTTTCTCAATGCAGAGAGTGCTAGAGATGAGTTTTTGCAGATTGAATGGAGCGATCGCAATTGCATTCGAGAAATTTCTCTTAACACCATCGACTTAATGCTGATTGGCAAGCTCAAAGAACTAGGGTTGGACTACAGCCTTCTTATGGGGCTGCTTGAAAGGGATAAGTTAGCTGAAATTGAGTATCTCAAACAGGTCTTAGAGAAGCTTGAGGCAGAAAATCTTGCCCTTAAATCCCTCACTCAGGTAAAAATCGAGAACCAGTCGGATGAGTGGTTAGAGGAGACTATCAGGCAATGTCAACAAGAACTCAACAGGAGGCGCAGTGACTCTTCACGACACTTACGGTTATTTCAAGGAAAACTCTCCTTATGAGCCAGTAGTACATCTGTTCGATAATGGCTTCCCGTTACGCGACCCCTTTCCCATGGCACGGGCAACTGACCCAAGTACGGGTGAGAGAATCTTGGGATGGGTGCCGGATATGGAACGAATGAGTGATGAGCAGAAAAGTGCGATCGCATCCCTTCTCACTTCCAAATATCCCGATTTCTCTGCTGAAGACATCGCTTCGAGAAGCCTCAGCGACCACCTCCGCGAGGGGTTCATGGTGCAGTCCGAGTGGATAGAGCGCATTGAAGTAGGGGCAGAAGGATACTGGAGGTCAGTTGAGTGGCACTCCTTCCTAGATTCTGACCCTGCACCAGAGGAGTTTTTAGGCTTCTTTCAGGCTCAGTTTGAGATATGGATACAGGGTGATATTCAGCCACCACCTCTGCCATCTCATTGGCGTGAAGTGCCTCCAGAATTACTTAATTTAAGGGCGATCGCATGGTTTAATCGTCGGGGGATTCCATTGGGTCAGATGACAGTGGAAACAGTTAATCCAGATGGTACAATTTCAACGGAAATGGGTGAATTAACTTTGGGCGGACAAGGAAAATCTCTGTTAGAAATGATGCTGCCTAGCTTGTACTCAAATGATGATGATGATGAAGATTTTTAGGTTTTAGGTTTTAGGAAAAATTTCTTCATCACCTACCACCTACAACTAAGGCGCGTATTCAGATTTGATAAATTTTGTGTAACTATTCGCGTCAAACTTCTGCCAGTAGGACTTAATTGCTGCGATAATCTCTGCCTTACGCTTGGCTTTTTCGTCTTCTGGATCACGTAAATGTTCATCCATGAAATCTCTCATGTAAATAGTGCCTATCTGTGTCCCGGCTAGTGCTTCTCGGCAGATTTCCCCATGCAACTGAGTCGAGGGGTCATAGGCTAGCAACACACGCTTGACCATTGTGGAGGGGCGTTTACTGTAGGTGATGCGTTCCTCTGGAGATTTCGGCAGCACGTATTCGCTGAGTTTCTCAATTTTAGGGAATCGGGCGTCAGCGTACTCCTCATCATCTTCCATATCCTCATCCTCATCGATGTCTATCACCGGGGGACGAGGATAATTTTTTAGGTAACTTTCAACTCGTGCAAACTCTTCACGCAATAAGGCGATGCCTTCGGCGGGCTTCGCCAACGCTTTTAATCTTTCTCTCAGTTGACTAATCCCGTCTCCCAGTTGACTAATCCCGGTTTCAATACCTGTTAGTCTCGACTCCAACTGGCTGATATCAATCTGTGTTTGTGACTGCTTCATCACATCCTGGATGCTTGTCCAGGGAACATAAGCCCGACCATTAATCGTGATGATTTCTCCGGCTTCAACGGCTTGCTGCACTTGGATGTTGGTCATAAAGATTCACTTACGAAGTGATGCGTGTTCTTCTAGCCTAGCGGAGTAGTGTGTGTGATGTTATCTAGGTTTTCCATCATGCACTATGCATTCACAGGCAGTCGCAATGGTCAGTATCTTGCTGGTAATTGGGCGCTTCGATATATTCGGGAAACTATCGCTCAGTATGTTGGAGAGGATAATTACTGGCACGTTGGAGACTGTGACGGGGTAGATGCAGTGATTCGGGTGTGGACTCGTGAATATGCCCCTGAACAATGGCAGCGTACTTTTGTCTATGTGGTCAAACCCACCGGCTGCGACAAACGGGGCAAAGCGATGCTGACTCCCTATGATTTTGCCCAACGAACTAAACGCATGATTCGGGCGCTGCCGAATGATGGAAT
>NZ_JADEWY010000238.1 GCF_015207375.1 Coleofasciculus sp. LEGE 07092
AGATTAGGATAACTGGTTACCTCACCCATCCACCTCGACTCTCCTTGTCAAGTACAATTTATACCAAATTAGATGAGCTTACCCTGGCCTAGACCTATTGCAAAAACATAAGACTTTTTCATATATAGTGATCCTGGAAGGAAGCAAGACCTAACACGAGTTTACACTGAAAGACGAACTATTCCGGGAGACAACCAGCTTCTTGAGAAGAAGCAAAAAAGGCACTGTCGAACAGGCTATAACTACATTACTACTAGCATAATTGCTGCCATCCAAAATCGCCGCAAGTTCTACAACTACAAAATTTGGCAGGAAGCCATTCAAAATTCAAAATTAGAAACTAAAAATGGAGAGCAAGAGGCTGGGGTTGGGTAGACGACCACTATTTTCAAGATCGAAACCCTCAACGCCCCTTATGCTGCCCTCAATCTGGGCGGTACTATTCAAATGCTTGATTGGGTTATCCCCTCCATTGAATTGGGGTTGCCATTCATCGCTAAGGGGTTCGTCTTGCAAAGGAAAGAGAACTCGACAATCACAAATGAGTACCCATTCGTTAGGAAAAAGAACTCGATATAAAGAAACGGGTTTCCGTTTATTGAATTTGAGTTCCCATTCATAAGGAATGCTTTCGCATTACAAATAAACGTTAAAGCATTTACTATGAATGGAGTCCCATTTGTTGAATTTGGCTTCCCATTCATAAGGAATGCTTTCGCATTACAAATAAATGTAAAATCATTTATTATGAATGAGTACCCGTTTGTTGATTTTGGGTTCTCATTTCTAAGTAACGGCATCCTTTACTCAAACAACACCGACTTCATCCTCAATCCGGTGAAGGGGTTGCTTGATGATCACCGCAAGATTACGGATCGAGTTGGCACTCAATCTGAACGAGCTATGATTACGCCACATCTTGAAATCTTGGACTTTCGACGCTTTATGTCAGAGGAAGCTGTCAAGTCGCTTCGCTCCAATTCAAAACAGGTCACGGCGCTATTAGCGTCTGGTTAAAGCTTTTCTACAAAGCCAGATCGAAAATCTGCTGTGCGGATAAGTTGAACTGGGGAAAGGTTGGGGAAACAATAGGAGTGTTTCCCGTAAATGGAGTCATCTGATATTCTCCGTCAACCCAATTACAAACAAAAATTGTCGGTTGCTTGGGGTTGCCAATAAACTTTCTCGCCCCCAATGCGGCATAATCAATAATCCAATATTCCTCGATACCCATTTCTTCATAATCTCGCAGTTTATTGTAGTAATCGTCACGCCAATTGGTTGAAACAACCTCGACAATTAATTTGACCGAATCAGGATTTTGGATAATCGATTCGCTTTCCCAACGGGGTTCCGCCCCAAGAACTTCTTTGTTCAAAACGATGATGTCCGGCTCATAACCTGATTTTTCGCGTTTAGGTTTGACAATCGATTCTCTAGGAATAATCCAAATGCCGCCTTTGCCCATCTGCCTGATCATGATCAATAGTTGCTCGATCAGGGAACCTGTTAGATTTGAATGTTTTCCCTTTGGCTTGGGCATTTCGATAATGACTCCATCATGCAGTTCGTACCGGACTGCTGAGTTTTCAGGATACCAGCTCATAAATTCATCAAAGCTGTAGAGTTTGGGTTCAACTTGGGCTTGAGTCATAGTGCATAATCTGAGTCATCAAAACCCGTTAATTGGAGAAATTGTAGTAGTCGATATGCCAGTAGATAGCTCCTAAAGTCTCAAAAAATTCCTGCCAATTAACTGAAGGTTTCTTGGTTGGCTGCATTTTTGGGCAACTCTTAAAAACTAGATGCGGCTAATCTAACGCTGAAACTTGGTTAACTTCAAACTAGCCGATAAAATTAGTTTAACGGCTCATCTCGACTCAATGTTCAAACCAGCCAACCTCTCCCCCACCCTCTTAATCGGGCTACTCACCCTAACACCAGCATTTGCCCAAGACTATCAACCCCCTGCCGATAGAGGGAGACAACAACAAGCCGATGCTCAAGGTTCGCGGGGGGACTGTCTGACTCAGGCATTGCGCCTCCTCATCCCAGAAGATCATACACCGAATACCATTGCCGCTCATCCCACCTTCTTTTTTTACAGCGAATTTCCGCGAGTGAGTTTTACTCTATCGGCACCCGGAACGAGTGAGCCGCTTTACGAACGTGAGATGATGATTAATACACCCAAGATAGTGCGGGTAGAAATTCCAGAAACAGCACCCCCCTTGGAAGTGGGTAAAGAATATGTGTGGACGGTAGTGGCTCGGTGTCGTTCAGTCGAACAGATTTATGCTCGTGCTTCGTTGCGACGGGTGGAACTCTCCTCAGAATTAGAGAAGGCGTTGTTAGGGGCAAAATCAAACGAAGAGCGGGTTCGGATATTGGCACAGCAGGGATTATGGCATGATGCGTTAGCAGCGGGAAACGGTTCTGACTCGTTTTGGCGACTGCTGGCGGATATTGGCGTACACCAACTCGGGGATTTAGCGGATGTTCCGCATGAGTAATTGGGGATTGAAGGTTGTTCTCCCGGTTTGGCTGTTGGTATCTGGAGTGCAGGTTTTCGGATGGCTGGAACCTGGGGAGTTGATACTGCTGGATAGGATGTTTCAATGGCATCCGCAATCTCAGAATGATGAGCGGATTGTGATTGTTGGAGTTACGGAGTCGGATATTAGGCAGTTAGACCATTATCCAATCAGCGATCGCATTTTGGCACAGTTGCTCAATCAGATTCTGGCAGCGAATCCCGTAGTGGTAGGGTTGGATTTATTCCGAGATGTGCCAGTGAGTTATGGGGAAGATGAGGGAAGCCGGTTGGTAGGGGCGGGTTTGACTGATAATGTTATTGATAAATCCGATAACGTGACTAAACCCGCCCTTGTTGGACCAAAAGCCCTGGAGGATATTTTTCGCACCTCTGATAACTTGATTGGAGTGGGCAAGTTTACAGGCGTACCCGGAGATGACTTTTTTACGCGCATTGCACCACCGGATATCCTGGCACAAAAGCAGCAAGTTGCCGATATTAGTACAATCGTAGACCCGGATGGGGTAGTGCGGCGAGGGAATCTTTACCCGATTGCAGATGGTTCCCCAGAATCTGAGATTCCTAGTTTGGCACTGAAGCTGGCGTATCGGTATTTATCGACATTGGGAATAGAACCAGAAACCCGACAACAAGGATGGTTGGGTTTGGGGGATGCTGTTTTTCCTCCCTTTGAAGAGAATGATGGGGGGTATGTTAATGCTGATGATCGGGGTTATCAGATTTTAATCGATTGGCGGCAGTTTCCGGAAGGGGGATTTGACCAGGTTTCGGTGATGGAGGTGTTAACTGGGAAGGTTTCTCCCGAACGGTTTCGGGGAAAGGTGGTTTTGATTGGGGCGTATGCGCCGTCTTTGCAGGATAGTTTTTATACGCCGTTTAGTAAATATCAAGGAACAACACCCAAGCCGATGTTTGGTGTGGAGATTCAGGCGCTGCTGACAAGTCAGATTATTGGCGCAGCGCTGGGGGAAGATGGGGGAATTAGGGTTGTTGCGGAACCGTTGGAGTATCTCTGGGTTTTGCTGTGGGTAAGTTTAGAGTTTTTGTGGATAGGATTTTGGCGACACCGGGGGCGTTATCCGGGGTTTATATTATTCATGGCACTGATAGGAGGGGTTTGCCTGAGTGGAGTCTTGGCGGGGGTGACGTATACGGCGTTTTTAGGGAATGTCTGGATACCGTCAGGTGCAGCTTTGCTGGGGATAGGGC
>NZ_JADEWY010000022.1 GCF_015207375.1 Coleofasciculus sp. LEGE 07092
GAGCTGGGGAGCGGGGGAGCTGAGTAACACCCCAAATGTCCCCTTGTCCCCTTGTCTCCTATTCCCAAACTCTTAGAGGATGTAATGAAAAAAATTTCAGCACTGGGACTAGATGTAGGTAGTAAGCGTATTGGCGTGGCGGGATGTGATGGAACCGGTCTGATTGCTACGGGGCTGACAACAATTGAACGTACTTCTTTTGATCGGGATGTGGCACAACTGCGAGAATGGGTTGAGGAAAGAGAGGTTCAAATTTTAGTCGTTGGTTTGCCCTATTCGATGAATGGAACGGTGGGGTTTCAAGCGCGACAGGTGCAGAAGTTTGCCAAGCGCGTGGCTACAGCCTTACAACTACCTGTAGACTATGTGGATGAGCGGCTAACTTCGTTTGAAGCCGAACAGTTAATCAAAAACGAAAAGCGATCGCCCTCTCGCAATAAAAGTCTGATTGACCGCAAAGCAGCGGCTATTATCCTCCAACAGTGGTTAGATGCTCGCAGAGCCAATTCCAGCCCGATACCTTAACCTTTCAACCACACGGCTTAGAGTGATAACATGGAAAGCTGCTGCATTATTACAAATTAACTTGATCCATGACTCTAACCCAAGAGCGCAAACACGAAATTATTGAGGGCTACCAAGTTCACGAAACCGACACAGGTTCGGCAGATGTGCAAGTTGCCATCCTTACCGAACGCATTAATCGGTTGAGCCAACACCTGCAAACCAACAAAAAGGATCATGCCTCTCGACGAGGATTGTTGAAGATGATTGGTCAGCGGAAACGTTTGCTGGCTTATGTGCGTAACGACGATCTAGAACGTTACCAAGCCTTGATCAAACGCTTGGGTATTCGCGGATAGACCACTATATACGCTTATGTCTACTGAATCACCTCGCAACCGCTTGCCCTTTGAACCGCGATCCAAGCGCAAAAAAACAGAAAAAACCAAACCTGAACCAATTCCCAGTAAAACGACTGCCAAGGATGACAACCCGACTACCCCATCTAGAGAATCGATGACGATTCCTGATGCAGTCAGCAAGCGTATGGTGCGCCGGATGGCACTGCTCTGTGGCATTCCCACAGCCTTGGCGATATCCTCGTTTTTTATCAGTTATTTTTTGGTCACTAACGTGGGATTGAAGTTACCGAATGTGGCTGTGGTTCTGGTGAGTATGGGATTTTTTGGTTTAGGGGTACTGGGACTGAGTTATGGTGTTCTCTCGGCATCCTGGGATGAGGAGTCACCAGGGACTGTGTTGGGTTGGCA
This sequence comes from Coleofasciculus sp. LEGE 07092, assembly GCF_015207375.1. GTDB lineage: Bacteria > Cyanobacteriota > Cyanobacteriia > Cyanobacteriales > Coleofasciculaceae > LEGE-07092. Next base: position 1,275 of record NZ_JADEWY010000022.1, read on the forward strand.
AGAATTTACCACCAATGTGGGACGAATGACAGCCGCATGGCGCTCGGTTCGACAAAAAAATTAGTAAGGGACAAAGAGATAAGCCTGATATAAGTTGAAGGGGTAGCCCAGCTACCTTCAACAAAATCTCGGTAACTCTCACCCTCAAGGTGGAGCTGAGTAGGGTGGAGTAGTTGAACCTGGCAGTACTATTACGCACAAAATTAAGTTGGTAGGAACTTTAAAAATATGATTGTGGTCATGAAAGTCGGCTCTCCAGAAGCCGAAATCGCCCGAGTCAGTGAAGAATTAATCGGATGGGGGCTGACTCCAGAAAAAATTGTTGGTCAGCACAAGGTGGTTGTCGGTCTAGTCGGTGAAACCGCCGCGTTAGACCCGCTGCAAATTCAGGAAATTAGCCCCTGGATCGAACAGGTACTGCGGGTAGAGCAACCTTTTAAACGGGCTAGCCGGGAGTTTCGTCACGGTGAAGCCAGTGAGGTGATTGTGTCAACGCCATCTGGTGCCGTTCACTTCGGGGAACATCATCCAGTTGTACTGGTTGCCGGTCCTTGTTCGGTGGAAAACGAGGAAATGATCGTAGAAACGGCACGTCGCGTCAAGGCGGCGGGTGCGCAATTCCTGCGGGGAGGGGCATACAAACCTCGGACTTCTCCTTATGCCTTTCAAGGTCATGGTGAAAGTGCTTTGGGCTTGCTGGCAGCGGCGCGGGAAGCAACAGGATTGGGTATCATTACCGAAGTGATGGATACCGCTGATGTAGAGAAAATTGCGGAGGCTGCCGATGTTGTGCAAGTGGGTGCCCGCAATATGCAGAATTTCTCACTGCTCAAAAAAGTCGGTGCTCAGGAGAAGCCTGTACTGTTGAAGCGGGGGATGTCTGCCACGATTGAAGAATGGCTGATGGCAGCGGAGTATATTCTGGCAGCAGGAAACCCGAACGTGATTCTGTGTGAACGGGGTATCCGGACGTTTGATCGCCAATATGCCCGGAATACTTTAGATTTGTCGGTACTGCCTGTTTTGCGATCGCTCACTCACTTACCGATTATGATTGACCCCAGTCACGGTACGGGACGGGCAGAATACGTCCCAACTATGGCTCTAGCTGCGATCGCGGCGGGTGCTGACTCGTTGATGATCGAAGTTCATCCCAACCCTGCCAAAGCGTTATCAGATGGACCACAATCCCTCACACCCGATCGCTTTGATCGATTAGTGCAAGAAATGTCTGTAATTGGTAAAGCTGTGAAGCGTTGGCGCGAACCTGCAATGGCTCTGGTTTAAGTTAATCATGGGGGCACGGCATTGCCGTGCCTTTCTAATTCATTTAGATTAACCCTATATTACGTGCAGCTAATTAGACTTAATGAGTGTCTTCGTGAAATTAAAACGAACTTGGTTAATGATTTCAATAAACTGATCGCGGGAAAATGGCTTAGGTAAGTAAGCACTAGCGCCTTGCTTCATACCCCAGATCCGGTCAACTTCCTGATTTTTAGATGAACAAATCACAATTGGAATACTGGCGGTAGCTGGATGGGTCTTGAGGCGGCGGCACAACTCAAAACCGTTAATTTCCGGCATCACTACATCTGTAATAATGACATGGGGCTTTTCTTTTACTGCCGTATTCAATGCTTCTTTGGAGTCTTTTAGGCTGATGATCTTATGACCACTATCGCGCAGGTACAGATTCATCAATGCCAACTGAGCAACACTGTCTTCAATTACCAAAATTGTACTCATAGGTAGTTTCTCCTTTAAAAGTCAACGCTCAGTATTGACTGGGCGATCCCCTTACTAGTGGGTTAAAAGTCATTGCAAATCAATCGATAAGGAACGCTCTTATAGTGGTTTGCCTAGTTTCCAGGATAACGGTCTCTATCTCAGGCATGACTCTGTATATTTGCTGAATCGATATACGCAGAATGGCTGAATTCGGTTAACAAGACTTGCAGGCGGTGTTTTCTACTACTCGGACGAGATCTAATTTCCTGTTTCTCTACTCCTCCTGCTCCTCTTAACCAAGCAGTATTGCCTGGAGTCCTTTTTTCTCTCCTACCCTTCCTTATGACTGGCATTTCTGGTGCATCAACACGGCTCGAACGCCACCGACGACAATTTCCCGCCTTAGGGAACAAAGCGTATTTCAACTATGGTGGTCAAGGTCCGCTCACTTCAGCGTCCCTAGCTGCTATCCAACAAGCCTACGACTACATCCAGCAGCATGGACCATTTTCAGGCAAGGTGTTTGCCTGGATTGTCGAGGAAGCCAATCAAACCCGACAAGCGATCGCTTCGGAATTGGGCGTACCTCCAGAGACAATTGCCCTGACTGAAAATGTCACGGTGGGCTGCAATATAGCGTTATGGGGGATTGACTGGCAAAAGGGCGATCGCATCCTCCTCACTGATTGCGAACACCCTGGTATCGTTGCGACTGTCGCAGAAATTGGACGGCGGTTTGGGGTAGAAGTCTCTACCTGTCCTATCATGGCAACTCTTGATCAAGGAAATCCCCTATCGGTCATCGTCCAACATCTAACACCCCGCACGCGACTGGTGGTGCTGAGTCATATCTTGTGGAACACCGGTCAAGTTCTGCCCCTTGCAGATATTGTTCATGCCTGCCGCCATTATGCTACGAATACGCAACCCATCCGGGTTTTGGTAGATGCAGCCCAATCAGTCGGTTCCCTGCCATTGAATTTAAGCGAACTCGGGGCAGACTTCTACGCCTTTACAGGACACAAATGGTGGTGTGGACCCGAAGGACTGGGTGGTCTTTACATCCGACCCGATGCTTTAGAAAGCCTCACTCCTACATTCATTGGCTGGCGCGGCATTGTGACAGACAAAATAGGCAACCCAACGGGTTGGCAACCGAATGCACAACGGTATGAGGTGGCAACATCTGCCTACCCACTTTACGCTGGACTGCGGAACGCGATCGCCACCCACCTGCAATGGGGAACGCCAAAAGACCGATACGAGCAAATTTGTCAAGTCAGTCAGTACCTCTGGCAGGGTTTGTCTCAGCTTAATTCTGTCCGTTGCCTGTTGAGTTCTCCTCCTCGAGCCGGTTTAGTTTCCTTTGTATTAACCAATGGCAAATCCTCTTCCCAACTGGTACAGTCTCTAGGGGAGCAAGGGTTCTTAGTGCGAACTCTCCGCGATCCAGACTGCCTCCGTGCCTGTGTTCACTACTTTACAACCCATGAGGAGATTGATCAATTAGTCGAAGCCATAGATCAATTGTCCGGTCAATCACTTGGTTGATAATCTGCTGTTGTCGTCATTCATTCTCTGTCCGTTATGTTGTTGTTACTAAGGAATGAGGAATGACTATTCAATTGACTTTTCCCGAACACCTTGAACAATTCTAGAAAGTTCACTCTTTTCATTCATCGTAACGCGGGTTGGAGAACCACTAATAATACGTTCGTAATTCCGGAATGAATCTTTGATTTCAGCTCCTTCCTGACTGATAGTGTACTCACGAATAGCCGTATCATGCCAAGAACCCCGCATTTTAAATACGTTAAGCGCCCGTGACATTTGACCACGAATTTCTACATATTGCAGCATCAAAATTGTATCTGTAATGGTAGAAATATGGGAATCTGTAATTGAATTAGAACCCATAAACTGGTCGGTGGTATTGGTAAAAAAGCCAGTAATTTCTTCTTGCTTGGCGTAGCCCGTCACTCCAATTACAAACTGCCGGAAAGCGTTGTTCGTGACTCCCCTTGCCATCGCTGAAAGAGAATCAATAGCAATTCGAGATGGCTTAAACTCCTGAATCTCAGATTGAATAATTTGCAAATGATCTTCTAATCCAGCGGATTCGGGATAAGAACAAAGAATTTTTAGCAAACCCTTTTGTTCCATCTCCTCAAAATCAATTCCCCAAGACAAACCATTCCGAGTGAGCTGCGCCCGAGATTCTTCGTAAGCGAAAAGAATGGCGCGTTCATGGGTTAAGCAAGCATCTTGGATAAACTTGCTGACTAATAGCGTCTTGCCAGTACCCGTGGCACCCGTTGCCAGGATAATCGAATCTTTAAAGAACCCACCGCCGCACATTTCATCTAATGTTTTGATACCCGAAGACACTCGCACATTGGAAGAACGCTGGGTTAGTTGCATGGCTCCTAGGGGGAAGATATTAAAGCCTTGATTGGTAATTGTAAAAGGATATTCCCCTTTCATGTGAGTGGTGCCCCGCAATTTTAGAATTTCTATAGTGCGGCGGCGTCGCTCTCCTTCTAAGACATTGCGAACAATGACTACATTATCTGAAACAAACTCCTCGACCCCAAACCGGGCTACAGGACCGTATTCTTCAACTCGCTCTGTCGTCATTACCGTTGTCACGCCAATTTGTTTGAGGCGTGCCACGAGGCGAAAAATTTCCCGACGCACGACTGAGGCGGCATCGTATTGCTGAAAGATGGCGGTCATGGAGTCAACTGACACTCGCTTGGCTTTGTATTTGCGAATGGCGTACTGAATGCGCTCAATGAGAGCAGACAGGTCAAAATTTCCAACAACTTCTTGACCTTCAGGATCGGGTGAGGCATCTAAAATAAATAACTTTCCTTCATTAATTAATTTTTGAAGATCCCAACCCAAACTGTGAGAATTTTTAATAATATCCGTGGGAGACTCTTCAAAGGTAACAAATACACCAGGATCATTAAAATACCTGATCCCGTTGTAGAGAAACTGAACCGCCAACAGAGTCTTGCCAGTACCCGATGTGCCGCTGACGAGGGTGGTTCTGCCAATGGGCAAACCGCCGTGACTGATATCGTCAAAGCCCTCGATCATTGTTTGGATTTTCTGAACTCCCACTGCTGCAAGTTCGTCGGGTTTTGGCTCAGTTGGGTTAAGGTGACTCATAGGTTCGGTTTTCAAAACAGATAGGGATCGAACAAAAGCTATTAAAGCAAAATACTCCCAAATGGGACATTATGCCATACCATTCAAAACAGTACTAAAAATCTACCTCTCCTTCACGGATTTCCTCATAGAGAAGATCCAATCCGATAAGTACCTTTTCCCGATCCGATAAGTCACCAATAATTTTACGAACGGGAGGCGGTAAAACTTTGGCTAGGGTTGGGGTTGCCAAAATTTTATCTTCCTCAGCCAGTTGGGGGCTTTTGAGAACGTCAATCACTTTGAGGGCATAAACCCCTTGAAACTCCTGTTCTAGGATATTTTTGAGTGTTTTTAAGGCTGTGACGGAGTGGGGCGTGTTCCCAGCCACATACAGTTTGAGAACATAGGTTTTTTTTAGCGTACTCATAGCTTATCCGTTATGAATCAGCAAAGGGATAGTAGAGATAAGGATAGCAATCACTACTAGAACTGAGGATAATTGCTAGTTGAGCCTCAGAGCCAGGTTTATTACTCAATGCAAATGATAGCGGAAAGCTATCATCTATAGCTCTCTAGGAATAGAGCGGCGATACATTTCACCTAAGTGAGCGATCACATCGATTAGAGTCAGGCGATAGTCCAGCAACACTTCTTCACTTCGCCCTTCTAGCTTCAACTGTTTAGAAAACTCCTCCATCAATTCCATATGAATTTCTACAACTCTTGATACTGAAATATCAGCAAAAAAGGCTTGATTGACAAAACTATCAATTTCCTGATTAATAGATTGTTCCTGAGAAAAGTACGTTAAAATGATTTGACGATAGTCTGATTTCAATTGGTCTAAAAACCGCTCTTTCTCCTTTTGCGATAGATAGCGGAGAAAAAATTTTGGATTTCTCTTATAGTACACACCTAGGTATCCGAGTCGCTCCTTTAGTTTTTCAGATAACCGACTTTGCTGCTGCATCAAAAAACTACGATTGGTTAGCTCGGTTTGTGGGTCGGTGCAGACTGAGGGATCGGGTAAGCTACACAGAGGAGATAGGGAAAGAAATCGGGCGATCGCTTGGTCAATGAACTTCCCAATCTCAGCTAATTGAACAAGTTTGAGTCTAACTTCAGCAGCATGGAACAAATAATTGCCCGTCTTGAGAGGATAGCAATAGCCGTCTGGACTCGCTAGGCTTGCCGAAGTCTGGCTCTCGTTGTGTCGGTTGTTTATGAAAGCACTCTGAGGAATTTTTTCAGCCTCGTCGGGCAAAATTACAATCGGTAGCAGTATCCCTTGTTCATACAAGTGATTGATGACTGGCAGTAAAGCGCTATCATCCTCTAAGATCAAACAATCGATGTGCTGCTTGTGTTGCTCAACCCAGTCAAAAAACTCAGCTTCTGAACGGGTGATCTGCAAACTATAGCGATCACCACTGAGTACCTGACTCAATGACTGAGCCAGAGATTCAGAACGCACAAAGGAACAGACAGACAATTGAGGATGCAAAACAATCCGCGATAAAGGTTGGAGAGAACAACCGACTCATTGAGCTGAGTAACATACTCTGCCCTAAAAGATTCTAACAAGAATCTTTATAAAGTTACTTAACATTAAGTGAAACAATGGCAGAATTGTAAGTAATTTTAATTGCTTTGCCCTCTGTTTCCCCCATTGAGCACCATAATTGAATTAGAGCTGTAGCTGTGCGCTGAAGGTCAGGAACATTTCTGGCGCTGTTGGTGCATTTTCAGTGCAGCAACCACTGACTGTCACCCGCCAGTAACCGCTCTATTTTTGCTAGATTGGTTCTATCTATGCTGACTCCCAGTTTAAAAGACTGTGCCGTTCAAGTTCCTGTTTGTTCGCAAACGACTGGTTTTGCCGCCGTCCTGGAGATTTTTCACTCTTCAGGATGTGACGCGATTGTTGTTGTGAGCGAACAGCAATATCCTCTGGGAGTAGTGAATCTCCGACAGATTACACCTCATTTAATGTCACAGGTCAAGTTGGAGAAAAATCCATCGCCAATGGCAACCGGATCTCTTTCCCAACCGCTATGCGAGCTAGATCCGCCTGTAATCGAACCTCTGGCAATAGTACCAGCATCGTTGAAAGCCAGACAATTCTGGACATACCTGCAACAGTCCTACGAGAGTTGGACGCCGAACGCTACAGAACAAGAGCATCAGCAGAGTGTCCCCTGCCCCCGTAGCCAGTGGGCATTGGTCGAAGGAGATGGCAAATTTTTGGGACTGCTGAATAGCTGGCTGCTCCTGAAGTATTTAGCTCCCAGCCAGGGGGAAGCTGTTGCCAGTGAACAGCCGAGCGGAAACACCCTGAATCTGCTGACATCGGTTCTCGAACAACTGCCCTTACCCCTGAGTCTGCAAACTGCTACCGGGCAAGTCCTGGCAGAAAATTTAACTTGGCGTCAGCAAATTGGGACATCACCCAATTTAGACTGGGTTCGAGTTCCCACTGGGTTAGATAATCCCTCCACCGAACCTCAAACAAGTTTAGCCTCCCTTAACACTAGCGGGATGCCTTACCAGAAGGCTCTTGACTCAAACCGCTCAGAATCGGCGGTAGCCATGTCAAATCAAACTCAGATTTCCCTGGGCAGCAGAGTTAATCCCTTGCCACGGCAGGTCGGCAATCGAATTGTCCCTAAGTCTTCGGTTCAAGCTGCCGTTCGCTGCTACTGTGCCACGGTTCCTACCCCCAAATTTGCAATCGTGGCTGGGCGTCAGGAAAACCGCTCTGTACCAGCCGCCATCACAGCCCAAAATGCCTTGGAAAGCCGGGAAATATCGAAAACACGTCAAACAATCAATGATCGCTTCTTTTCCTTTACAAAAATTCCCCTTTTACCACCGCTCCTCAAGGAAAGGGAATGGGGAATGAGACGACAAGGAAATACGGCACACAAAGTAACAAAAGGACAAACGGGCAATTCTCGATTACCCGAATCACCCAATTCTAATCTATGGTTGGTGCTGGCTCAAGACACCACAGAGCAGCAACAAGTCGCCAAAGAACTGGCAGCTAAAAATGCAGATTTAGTCCAACTCAACCGACTCAAAGATGAGTTTTTAGCCTGCATTAGCCACGAACTAAAAACACCGCTTACCGCTGTTTTAGGGTTGTCGAGCCTTTTAAAAGACCAAACATTGGGAGAACTCAACGAACGCCAAGCTCGCTATGCTCGACTGATTTATCAGAGCGGACGCCAGCTTATGGCAGTGGTCAACGACATTTTGGATTTAACTCGGATAGAAACGAATCAGTTAGAGCTTACCCTAGAACCGGTACAGATTCAGTCCGTCTGCGATCGCGCCTATGCCCAAGCGCGACAAGTCTACTTGGAAAAAGACCAGCAGAATGAAGAGTCTATTCCAGAAAATCCTTTTACCTTGGAACTTGAACCGAATTTAGAAACGATTGTGGCTGATGAGCTACGCCTGCGGCAAATGCTGGTACACCTACTATCCAACGCCCTCAAGTTTACAGAAACTGAGGGGGAAATAGGTCTCAGGGTCAGCGCTCTAGGAGGATGGATTGCCTTCACCGTCTGGGACAAGGGAATAGGTATCCCAGGGGAAAAGCAGCACTTGATCTTTCAAAAATTCCAACAGTTGGAAGAACCCCTAACCCGTTGCTTCGAGGGTACTGGTTTGGGTTTGGTCATAACGCAACGCCTTGCCCGCTTGCATGGTGGAGATGTCTCCTTTGTTTCCAAAAGCGGTGAAGGCAGCGAATTTACCCTACTCCTACCACCCTGTCCACCCCAGGGCAGAGGTTTAACAGAAACTGACGGCTGGGAACACAAAGGAGAACACTACCAATATCCCATCCGTAACCGTTTAGTGTTAATTGTTGAAACAGTACTCCGCTACTTGGAAGACTTGACGGCACAACTCAAGCGTCTGGGCTATTGGGTTGTCATTGCTCGCTCCGGTACAGAGGCAGTTGAAAAAGCCCGCAGCTTGCAGCCCTGTGCGATTTTACTCAATCCTCTCATCCCGCAACTGTCTGGCTGGGATGTCTTGACTCTTCTCAAATCCGATGTGCAAACCCGTCATATTCCAGTTTTGGTAACCGCAACTCAGGCAGAGAAAGAGCAGGCTTATGCCCACAATGCTGATGGCTTCTTGAGTTTACCCGTACAAGAACCAGCACTTCTTGGAAGTCTGAAGCACTTCGGCAAACCTCAAAGTACAACGACTAGCGCTCTGACTGTCCTCTACCTCAGTGCTGGTTTAGTTGAAACAGATCCTGAAGAGTCTAGACTAATTTTTCAATTAACTCAGGTATTGAGTCTTCAACATTCAGAACTTAACTATCGAATTCTGGAAGCTGACGATCTCGATCAAGCAGAATTGCTGGCTCGAGTTTGGCATCCTGATGTTATCTTACTAGATGGTGTTAGTGTTCCAGACCCATTGGCTTACTTGAAAACCTTCTCATTACATCCAGACTTGACCTCTCTACCACTAGTTACCCTGGATCGCCAAATTACACAAGCCGCCAATCAAATCATCGGTCTTTCGGTGTATCCTTGTTTGGCACCTGATAACCAGCAAAAGATTGCCGCGCTGCTGGAAGTCATTCAGATTGCTGCTGGACTCAGCCGCAGGTCGAGCATTCTAGTGATGGATATCGATAATGGGAAGGACACTGCGGAAATGACTTCATTTCCAAACTCCAATTCTCTAACTCCTCACAACCCTTGGCTGCGAGCACTGATGCAATACCTGCAAGCTGCTGGATATAGAAGCTTGCTTTCCTCCTCGTGGGCAGATGTATCCCGTCAACTCCAAGATCAAACGGTTGACTTACTACTGGTTCGTTTAAAAGAGAGTCATGATTCTTCGACACTGATGCAAGGACTAATGGACTTAAGTCAGTTCCCCAAGCAACCACCCATTTTGGTGCTAGATCATCGATTCGAGAATCCCACCAGTGATGATACTATCCTTGACTTGGGTCAGGCTAGTTCTACCCGCCTAGAGTCGCAGTTGAGAACCGTCGCCACCAAAATTTTGCGGGGTTATTCCCATTCAATGAGCCAATTGTTAGATCAAATCCATCAAACCCTGGCACAATGAGCCAGTATCTCCTTAATGGGGACTCCACAGAACTGACTGCCAATTTTTGTGTAACAGGAATAGCAGAAAAAAGTAAGAAAAGTAAGAAAAGCAGGAAAAGTAGGAAAAGAAAGAGCGTTCACGCCATATAGCTGAACTTCTGTATTTTCCTCGGTTAAATAAAATTTAAAATTAAGTGTTGTTCCTACTGAAGATTCATAAAGTTGGAGATAGACTTCATAAAAACTTCATGAACAAATATTGTTTTTTCTCATAAATTAATAAATATACCAGTTCTCCCTTAAAGTAAAGGATGATTGGATTTGCACCGCCATTTGTCCTAAAATTGCGCAATAATTCACTGTATAAGTGCCTGCCATTTCAATAATTGACGGGCAATGGATACCCAAGCCTCCAATCAGGAAAATTTCTTCCCTAACAGTTCCCCTTAGCACGGGGAAACTGGGAAGGTTTTAAGAGAGTAGTCTGCATAAGCATCACATAGCGAGAGTTAAAGGGTATCAAATGTGATGCTACCATCATCTTGAACGAATTAATCTCTACCAATTTTGAATTATGAATCTTGTCCAAGGGTTGAGGGTTTTCAATGGTCGCAAAAGCCAACGGAAATTAACAGTCAGCGACGTACCGAAATGTCTCCCATATCTACAAATTCCTAAGGTCTCTTTGCAGGTTATTCTCGATTTAGACCCCTTCAAGAACTCCCCTAGCTACTCTGCTAGTATCAATGAGACAGCTCAAGTGGTTGGTTATTGGAAAACCCCCAGTGGAGACACTTCTGCTTTCCTTTGGAGCCACAACCAAGGAATCACTGATTTAGGTAATTTTGGTGGCTACTCTAGTGAGGCTAAGGCTATCAATCGTCAGGGTTTGGTGGTTGGCTATTCAAAAACAGAGACTGGATACGAACGGGCGTTTGTCTGGAGTCAAGATGAGGGAATGCAAGATATCGGCACTCTCGGCGGTTTGTGCAGTTTCGCTTACGGTATCAACAATCAGGAACAAGTCGTTGGTTCTGCAACGCTCAGTGACAGTAGTGCCTACTGTCATGCCTTTTTCTGGAGTCAGGATCAAGGCATGATGGACTTAGGTACTCTCGGGGGCGACTATAGCGAAGCCAAGGCTATCAATAATAGCTCTCAAGTAGTCGGTTCTGGGGAATTGAAAAATCAAGACTGGCATGCCTTCATCTGGACTCAGGGCAAAGGAATGCACGACCTCGGTACCCTTGGCGGCAGTCACAGTTGGGCAACCAGTATCAATGATAAAGGGTTCGTCGTCGGTGCTGCTACCGTTTGCGCTACCAACTGGTACTCTCGCGGTTTCTTCTGGAGTCAGGATGAGGGAATCCAAGACCTCGGCACTCTGGGGGGTTCTCACAGCTACGCCCACAGTATCAACAATGTTGGACAGGTCGTCGGTTCTTCAGACACTCAAGATAAATCCCATCACGCTTTTCTCTGGGATAACGGTACAATGATCGACCTTAACAGTCTTATTCCTGTCGAAGCGGGTTGGGAACTGCGACAAGCCTTGCACATTACTGATTCGGGTCAAATATTGGGCTATGGCGTTTACCTGGGACAAATCTGTACCTTCCTTCTGGTTCTGTAGGTTATTTCAGAATTTGACCGTGAATTCCTAAGGGGGTACTCTTCCAAATCCTAATCTTGAAGTTTGACTGGCTATCAAAGTAAAACAAACTGGCAGCAATCATAGCTAGCCCCAAAACAATTATGCCAATATCATTTTTTTGCATTCCTTTAAGCCTCCACTATTGGTACTTCAACAGTAGAAACCTGACTTCATTTACAGACAGTTGAATGGGCAGCTTTGATAACTGTACTGTTGGTAATGGAACGTTCTCGCTAAGGTTTACAAGTTACCGGCGTCTGACGTTGGACAATTCCCTAGCTGGCACTGTCGCCCGTGCAGTTTTCTTATAGGTAAAAGGAGAAAGGTATAGGTTATTTGTTGGCTTCTCCTTTCCCCTGAGTTTTTTATAAATGCGGTATAGAGTATTTCTACATCTGACTCTGACTTTCTCAGTGTAAGTCTGCCTCCCAGATACCGATGTAAATTCGACCGCTTTTTTGGCGTTCGATTACCCCTTTGAGATAATCGAGCCGAAAGGAGAACTGCTGAGACTTTTGCTGCCACACTTGCTCTAACCCTTGTTGGATTTGAGGATTAATTTGGCAGCCTAGCATACCATTTAGGGTTAGCTGCACTGTTTCAGAATCAACCACAGGGGTAAAGGATGCTTCCGTTTGACGAATTCGTTCTGAATGTCTGTCAAACAAAAAGCCTAAGCTCACTTGCTCCGGTATCAATTCATAGAATACAGCACGAGTATTGGGCCAGTAACCGCGTGCCGTTCCCGTGGGAGCACCGAGCAGGCGAAGCACGTCGCTCTTCTCGATTCCTGGCTGAAATGCTGGAATGCCAACACCATTGGGAGCATCTCGACATTGGGTTTCAATGATTTCTCCTAGGGGAGGTGGAAACACTCTCATCGATTCCCACGGTAAGGCAGAAGGTTTTGTGGAGATTAGAGACATAGACTGTACCCCTGCCTGTTCTGACAACAGTTGAGGTGATAGCCATACCTGGGAAAGTCCAGCCACCAAACAACTCGTAACAATTAAGATCCCCATGATCGTTGTTCTTTGCACTTGTGTTGAATTGGCACCACCTGCGATCGGGTTTGTTCGCTTCAGTGTCTCCTGAAATTTTGAGTTTTCACCCTTTGTAAATCATTTGATAGCAATAAGTGAGTCTGGGTAATTGAAAATAGAGCGTGTTTTCAAATCACGGTATTTCAATTCAGTTCTAGGCGAATCTCAATCTTCCGATAAGTCAGCTAGACTGTACCCATAATTCCTCGCTTATCGGTAAATCATTTTTTTCGTCATTCCGCCATCAATCACAAAATTAGCACCCGTAACAAATGCCGCTTCAGGGGAGGCAAAATAGACCGCTAAGGCTGCAACATCTTCAGGTTTTCCAACTCTGCCAGCCGGATGTTGGTGGTTGTCTTGTTGAGTCAATTCGGGTTTGTGTTGTGTTGCTTGCTTTTGCCAATAAAATTTTGAACGGACTTTTCATCAGAAACATCCGCCTGAATAAATTGGATAGAACCTAGAGGCTGAAATTCTGCTTCTGTTTCTCGTCCGGCTTCTTCATCAATTTCAGCGATCGCAACCTTCATGCCTTCTTGCAAAAATCGTTTGGCGATCGCTTTACCAATCCCTTGACCCCCTCCTGTAACAATCGCTACTTTTCCTTGCAAGCTCATTTGATAAAGTCCTCTGGCATTTATGAATGAGCAGCACCCTTTTCTTCTTGCTTTTCTTTAAGATAGGCAAAAACCGACTTATCACCAATGTCAGGTGGAATCGGTTGCACAACCTTGCGCAGGGCAAATAGGACAAACAAAACAGCCCAAGTTCCCAGCAGGATCTGTTCCCATGTGGTTGGCAAAATACCTGCTAGGTGTCCCAGTAACAGTGTCGGCACGAGAGGGGTAAGGAACTTAGTCTCCAAGCGGTTAAAGCAAAAGGCTTCCTTGAAATATATCCCAGTTAAAGCAGCAAAGGTAAAGCCAATGCCGAAGAGGGTAGTTGGATTATTGTAGACGAAGGCAGAAAGAGGTTCGCTGTTTTGTACTGCCAGGATACCTGCCCCAATGCTGCCGATCCCCCAAAAAATTTGCAAAAGTCGGTGCAGGGGTTCCAGATAAATGTGAATGGTGACTAAGCTAACGCCTAACGCCACGCAGAACAAGGCATAAAGGGGAGTTATTACACTCAACACCGTTGGATTATTACCCTGCCACAACACTAACAGGCTCCCAATCGCAAAGCTCAACGCTGCCACAAGTAAGCCACTGCGGTACACAATAACACCAGTGCGATCGCTGTGATTAATCGTAAATTCTCCAAATTGACCCTGGTAAACCTCTGGTTCCCATTGCTGTTGTAATGTCATAACTTATCCTTATTTTATCGATAGCCAATGCTTAAGGCTACGGTTAAAAAAACCAAGCCTGCTCAGTGTAACGAGGCTTTAACATACTATAGTTTTTCAACTTTAACGTTATTTAAAACTCATAGACGTTTTTGCTCCTATTTGCTGATTAAGTTAAGTTAAGTTTTGTAATGTTTTGTTGTTGAACTTTTATAAAGTAACTAGGGCTAACTGACAGTTCATCCCAATTTATGAACAAAGACCCTTTGTCGTCATTGAAAGGCTGGCGATCTTTCTACTCCATTACCTTATGCGTTTTTTCTTTTCTGTATCGAAAAATACGATTACTACCCCTGATGCGACACCTTTCGTGTTATTTTTGAAGAGTAAGACTCGATACCGCAAATCAGCAAAAAGGAATGTTTACCATGAACAAAAATTTATCACAAAAAGTACGGGAAGCTGCTAGTGTCCACCGCCACAGTCTCCAAAAAAGCTTGCAGCATCGCTTAGAAATCGCTAGAGCAAAGGGGGATGAAGCGTTGGTTCGTCTGCTAGAAGCAGAAGCCAGCTATCTCAACCTCAACTAAAGTTTCTTCATCGTTTCGATCTTGGCACTAATGACGCAACATTGGGAAAAATGTCAGGAAATTTTAACAGGGATGTCAGGGTAGACTGATATCCCTATTTTTGTGGGGCTCGGTGCGATCGCCTGAAGGCATGGCAGATGACAGCATCTAGCTTCGGTATCCATACCCCTGCATCCTCATACAAGCTGTATCTTTGAAGCAGCAGAAATTTCAAGAATCCATAAAGTGATTCAATCTCTGACAGCATCAATTGAGTCGGGTATTAGTTGTCGAAAGATCCCTGCTAAAACGTCTCTAGTTGGGAGTATCTCTTAATTTCATCCACTTCAGAAAAATTTCCTGTAGCACGTTACCGAGATCAGCTAGCTATACTAGTGATTACGACACTATTCAGCAGACTCATACCTGTACCGAAAAGCCTATGAAAGCTCTCATTGCTTATGCCTGGAAAGCTTGGCATCGCCACAGTGGTTGGATGGCGTGGAATTTATTTCTAGCTTTCATCCCATTGGCTTTAAGTGTTTGGTTGTTCCGAAGAGAATCGGGTTCGCGTTCGGTTTTATGGTGGGTGGGTTTGTTGGTTTTTATCGCCTTTTTGCCCAATGCGCCTTATTTGCTCACAGATATCATTCACCTAATTGGAGCAATTCGTGCCAACTACTCCATATGGATTATTACCCTGGTGCTAATCCCCCAGCATTTGAGTGTAATCCTAATTGGTTTTGAAGCCTATGTCCTGTCGTTAATCAATCTGGGTTACTACTTGCAACAGCAAAGAATGAGCAAGTTTATCGTAATAGCGGAGTTAGCTACTCACGCGCTGTGTTCTGTTGGTGTCTATTTGGGGCGATTTAAACGATACAATAGCTGGGATTTGGTCACGCAGCCGAACGACGTAGCCCTGACGTTGTTTGATGATTTGACGACAAAACGCCCCCTGCTGGTTATGGGAATCACGTTTGTGATAGTGACGGTATTTTACTGGCTAATGAAGCAAATAACCTTGGGTGTGATATTCAGATTGCGCCATCGGAAAATGATTCAAGATTAAATGACTGTAACTACTTGATCTGACCAGCTATTATTTGCTGTTCCCAATCTAGAGAAAGGCGAAATTAGTACTCACGCTTCCCAATTTTGGTGAGAATGAAGCCGCACTTACCTCCGACGCGACCAAAATCGATCGACCAGCCAAAGCAAAAAATCACTAATCGTTTTGATCAGGCGTTCCCAAAATCCCTTTCGTTCTTCTATTGTGGTGATCATTTTCCCTATTTCCCAATACATACACTAGGAAATCAGTCTTTATAACCAGAAAACATCTTTCTTTGGGTGCAGTTCCGAAAATTAGAGGTGAGATTGGGGAATGGATAGGGAACTGGCAATTCCGCGAGCGTCGGCACCAGAACAGTACCAACCTCAAAAATAGACAGATACTATCCTGAACTGTGAGAGTTTATCTTGTATATAGAGGAGTTCTTAGGCTAAGCTGCGACAAACGAGCAAGCGAAGAGGCGAGCGCTAAATGGCAAACGAGCAACATTTGGCTTTACTCAAGCAGGGGGTAGAGGACTGGAATCAGTGGCGGGAGAATAACCCTCAAGTACTGGTAGACCTGAGTGAAACAGACCTGAGCAGAGCTAATCTCAACGAAGCTAATCTGAGAATGGCTAACCTTCATCAGGTTGACCTGAGAATGGCGAATCTCAGTGAAGCTGACCTTACAGGAGCCAACGTGAGAGGAGCTGACCTCCGAGGAGCAAACCTCAGAGGCACAAACTTTACTGAGGCAGACCTCACAGGCACAGACTTGAATGGGGCATACCTGACGTTGGCTAATTTTATCAATGCCAACCTCACGTTTGTCAATCTCAGCGAAGCTAACCTGAGAATCGCTAACCTGACTAGGGCAAATCTCAGCGATGCCAACCTGAGTATATCGAATCTGAGCGGAGCTAATTTGAGTGAGGTCAACTTCAGAATGGCAAACCTCAATGATGCCAACCTGAGGATGGCAAACCTCAGCGCAGCCAATTTAGAAAGAGTGCAAGCACTGGATACTAACTTTAACAAAGCTATATTGACAGGAGCCTGTCTAGAAAACTGGCAAACTAACAGAACGACCAATTTAGAGGAAGTAATTTGCGATTATGTTTACTTGCAAGTTGAACAGCAAGAACGCCGTCCGACGCAGGGAAATTTTTCGGCTCGAGAGTTTATCCAGCTCTGGCGCAGCAGTCTGAACCCTATTAATTTGACAGCCCCCAATGTAACGACTTCGGTGCAGGATTATCAGATAGCCAGCAATACCTCACCGAGTATACCAGACGTAGTCGTGGATGTTCAGCAGCTACCGCCCTCTGCCCAAAGCTACACATTTAACGTACCCAAGGTGACAGCAGAAACTCAAGAGTTGCCCCAAGCCCAACCCAGTTCCTATCAAACTCCTGCCCCCAACCTACCTCAATCCGTTGTAGAAGTTCAGCAGTTAATCGAGCAATTCGACCAGACCATTTCAAAATCCAAATGGTCTGAAGTTGCAGCAGAAATTCAGCAGCTACTCCAAGAGCTAACCCAGACTTGCCCAACCAATACTCCACTCGAAAAAGTCATCGTGGTTGCAGCAGCAATCAAACAGTTAGAGAGCAATTTTCCTCTGAAAGCACAAATAATAAACGCCTTGCAAGAAGTAAATACTGCAACGCTTAAAGAGTTAATTAATCATCCCCTGAGTGGTATCTTGCTTTCAGCACTGGAGGGATGGCATTAGTCCAAGAGGGAGTAGGGAGTAGGGAAAAGGACTTCCTAAAGACACCAAAACGTCGTTCTCCTTTTCCCTATTATTTCTCGAGATTACAAGAAAGGGAGGTTAAAAGCCCCTCTCCTTGAGGACGGGCATGAAAACTACAGGGATAATCCTACAGGACAAGCCACATTCGTACCACCTAACCCACAATATCCGCCTGGATTTTTAGCTAGGTATTGCTGGTGGTAGTCTTCTGCGTAGTAGAATTCTGGCGCTTCGATAATCTCCGTGGTAATTTCCCCATAACCAGCTTGGTTTAGGGCTTTTTGATAAGCGTCCCTCGACGCTTCAGCCAGTTTTTTCTGGTCTTCTGAATAAACATAAATGCCTGAACGGTACTGGGTGCCAGCGTCATTGCCTTGGCGCATCCCTTGGGTAGGATTGTGACTTTCCCAGAAAACTTTCAGGAGTGTTTCATAACTGATCACTTTTGGATCAGACACGACGTACACTACTTCATTGTGAGCCGTCATACCTGTACAGACTTCTTGATAGGTCGGGTTGGGTGTTACCCCAGCAGCGTAACCTACGGCGGTGACGAACACGCCTTCTTGCTGCCAAAATTTGCGCTCGGCTCCCCAAAAGCACCCTAAACCAAACATTGCCACTTCCATTCCTTCAGGGTAAGGGGGCTTGAGCGGCTTTCCGTTAACGTAGTGATGAGAAGGTACTGGCATGGACTCTGACCGTCCTGGTAATGCGTCTTCAGGGGTGGGTAGAGCGAGCTTCTTCTTACCAAATCCAAATAGTACCATTAGTTTTGACTCTGATTTTGAGTAACGTCTTTACTTTACTTAATATTATCCGTGACCTTTCGCCTAAAAACCGTACCGTATCCACCAGAAAACCGCCATATCTGCTTTAATCTGTGGTTCTCATCCTGACTATTTATAATGAAGGTTTGAAGCCTTTCTTTAATCCTTGTTTAGATTAAGTCACTATGACCACATCTCCCCGCCGCTACCATATCACCACCTTCGGTTGTCAGATGAATAAAGCTGACTCGGAGCGTATGGCTGGCATCCTTGAAAACATGGGGTTTGAGTGGTCAGAAGACCCCAACGATGCTAGCCTGATTCTCTACAATACCTGCACCATTCGGGATAACGCTGAACAAAAGGTTTATTCCTACCTTGGCAGACAGGCAAAGCGCAAGCACGAAGAACCTAATCTGACTCTGGTAGTCGCTGGGTGCGTTGCCCAGCAGGAGGGTGAAGCACTGTTGCGACGGGTCCCGGAACTGGATTTGGTAATGGGACCACAACACGCGAATCGGCTCAAAGATTTGCTGGAAGCGGTGTTCGATGGCAATCAGATTGTCGCTACTGAACCGATTCACATCGTTGAAGACATCACTAAACCCCGCCGCGACAGTCGCGTAACGGCTTGGGTGAATGTTATTTACGGCTGCAATGAACGCTGCACTTACTGTGTAGTGCCTAACGTGCGCGGAACCGAGCAATCTCGTACTCCGGAAGCAATTCGTGCTGAGATGGAAGAATTGGGGCGACAGGGTTATAAGGAGATTACCCTACTCGGTCAAAATATTGACGCCTATGGGCGTGACTTATCCGGAGTTACCGAGTCTGGGCGTCACCAGCATACCTTGACAGATTTACTTTATTATGTAAACGGTATACCGGGAGTTGAGCGCATTCGGTTTGCCACCAGCCACCCCCGCTACTTCACCGAACGGCTGATTCGTGCCTGTAAAGAGTTGCCCAAGGTGTGCGAACACTTCCACATTCCCTTCCAATCGGGGGATAATGACATCCTTAAAGCAATGGCGCGGGGATATACTCAGGAGAAATATCGCCGGATTATTGATACGATTCGGGACTCTATGCCAGATGCGTCGATTAGTGCCGATGCGATTGTTGGTTTCCCAGGCGAAACGGCAGAACAGTTTGAAAATACCCTGAAGTTGGTGGAGGATATTGGTTTCGATCAGCTCAATACCGCTGCCTATTCTCCCCGTCCTGGTACACCAGCCGCACTGTGGGAAAATCAGATTAGTGAGGAGGTAAAGAGCGATCGCCTCCAGCGTATCAATCATTTAGTTGGGATTAAGGCAGCCGAGCGATCACAGCGTTACCTGAATCGCATCGAAGAAGTGCTGGTAGAAGACCAAAATCTAAAAGACTCCACCCAGGTGATGGGGCGCACTAGGGGCAATCGGTTGACCTTTTTTAGGGGTGATATTAAAGAGTTGCAGGGTCAGTTGGTGAAAGTCAAAATTACTGAAGTACGTGCCTTCAGCCTGACCGGTGAAGCCTTAGCCCTAGCCACCTGTTAATTTCTGTTCTGCAATTCAGTGCCATTCCACTTAGAGCCTATCCGAAAAATCCGTTACGCTGTAAACTGACATAATAAACAGCACTCAACCAAGTCAAGCTCAACTAGTGGTCTGTCAACCTTAAATGGAAAAGTTAAGCTCATCCTCAGACTGGAAGTGCAGAACAGGGACTTACTTTGGGACTCTATAGGGGTGGTAGCTGTAGTACTTCGGGTACGAGTCTAAGCGGATATGTAGCCAATATACCCCTAAACCTGAAGTACTTAACCAGATGGGATGCTCATCAAGCTTTTGCTCAAGTGCTAATCCTACGCTTTGCCACAAGGCGTGCTTTTGCTGTGTCGGTGCCTCACGCATAAAAGCAGCAATATGACGGTATGTAGATGTAGATGCTTTTGGACAAGGCACAACAAGCAAAGCATCTTTCCCCAGATTAGGAAATGTAATAATTGACTCTTTCTCACCTGCTGCTGCAAAGTGACTGGCAAAATCACTTGGATTGGCTTGTACACCTGCAAGGTTTGGACTATCTACCAGCACAAACTCGAATACTTGGTTGATAGTAGCGTCCGAGAGAGCAGGAGTTTCCCAGAAAAAAGCTGAAAATGGAGCATCGGCTAGCAGGGATATGAAGAATGTACGAAAATCCTTGCTATGCTGCCATAGCTGAATTACTTCTGAGTAGAGAATCAGCTTGCCATTGGACAGAATAGAAACCTTTTGAATGCGATCAGCGTTTAGAGACTCGACACATGATTTCCACATTTGGATATCCTGTCTTTTCTTCAATGTTAGATGTATGGATGTGCTTAGAGCAATACTGCGGGCAAGGTTAGCGATATAATATAGTTTCCCCATGTTTATCAAAGAACAGCACAGCCATGAATTTTACATAATCAGCTTAAGAACAAAAAAATGGAGAATGTGCAACCAACCTCTAGATCCAGATAAATGTCTTTTTAAACCAGATAGAAAGTATTAATAGTAAATAGAAAATTAAAACTTAAATGGCAACAGGCATACCAGGTAAGACTAAACGCAATAGTAGATTGGCGAATGCTAATCAAGTATCATTCCAACTGGAATATGAAGGTAAACTTCCTGTTGAAGATATATTTAATACTCCTCCCGCCAAATTACGTCGTGTTGCGACTGTAGAAAAACAGCTTAAAAACAGACTGATCTATGGCGAAAATTTAAGAGTTATCCGAAGTTTATTAGATGACATTAATATTGTTGGAAAAGTGGGATTGGTTTATATTGATCCACCTTATGCTACCGGAGCTGGTTTTGAGTCTAGAAATCAGACTCATGCTTATCATGATTTAATAGATGGAGCTGATTATTTAGAGTTTTTACGTCAACGGTTAATCTTGCTTAGAGAACTATTAGCTAATTATGGATCTATTTATGTCCATTTAGACGACAATATGGCTTTTAATACAAAAGTATTGATGGATGAGATATTTGGAGCTAAAAATTTCCGAACTTGTATTACTAGGAAAAAATGCAACCCTAAGAATTACACAAAAAATCAATATGGCAATGTGTCAGATTATATTTTATTTTATACAAAAACTGGTGATTATGTATGGAATCAACCTTTTGAACTCTGGACAGATGCTACGGCTAAAAAAGAATATCAATATATAGAAGAAGAAACGGGAAGACGTTATAAAAAAGTCCCAATTCATGCACCAGGAGTGAGGAAAGGTGCAACCGGTCAACCGTGGAGAGGGATGCTTCCTCCGCCTGGTAAGCACTGGCAGTATACACCTGAAAGGCTAGAAGAAATGGATACACGGGGAGAAATTTATTGGTCTTCAACTGGCAACCCAAGAAGGAAAGTATATTTGGATAATAGTAAGGGTATCCTAGTTCAGGATATCTGGCTTGATTTCAAAGATGCTCATAATCAAAATATTAAAATTACAGGCTATCCAACTGAAAAGAATCCAGAAATGCTGAAGCGCATTATCCAAGCTTCCTCGAACCAAGGAGATCTTGTGTTAGACGCTTTTGTGGGCAGTGGTACTACAGTGGCAGTTGCAGAGGAGCTAGAAAGGCAGTGGATAGGGATAGATAATTCTCCTTTGGCAATGGAAACCACAGTCTGTCGCCTAGCAAAAGGGACTGAGGCAATGGGTGACTTTATTAGCGGTAATGGTAATAAATCAAATCCTGGCTCTTTGATAGATATCAATAGAATTTTACGAAGTGGGTTGGATCTTTACGTTGAAACTGCGCCAGATTTACAACCTATTCCAGAAACGGTGATTGAGGAATGGAATAGCAAGCTTAACTTTCAAGCCAATCTTTGGTAAACCTCTCATCTAGCATTTTAAGAGTGCATACCATCACTCTTCCTTTCCCATCATCCTCTAGAGCTGCATAGTCATTCCACATCGAACCAAGTGTCAGTCCGGGACCATCATTTAGAAAAAACACCTTTAGAGGTACGTTATAAGTATTTGCATAGTCGAGAATATCTGTCACCTTTTGTCTGTTGGCGCTTATTCGATCATCCTCCTGTCCTCCCCCTCGATCTGTATCATAACGAGCGAACCCTACAACCAGAGGAGTGCCATCGGCACGAGAAATCAGTGTGCCGCCAGGCGGATTCCCTCTGTTGTGTCAGACACAGATGTGGCACAACTCGCGGAACCCAACTCTGTATTCGACGGTCAGGTTAATCAAAAGTCAAGCAATCTTAACGAACTAACTGACTATCGAGGCTACTTTTATGGTATATAAAACTATTGCTATTTCTACTTTGGCAGCCCTAGTGGGTGGGGAGTTAACCAACCAGGCAATTGCCAGTCCAGATCCCGCAACTGCCAACCCGCAATCGCCAGCCAGAAACTATGTTGTTCCGACTGAGGCATCTCCGGCACCCCAGCCCACAGAAGCGATCGCTGCACCGGAAGCCATCCAAACACCAGAATTTGCCCAATCCACCGAAACGGCGGCAGCGTTATACGCTTCAAATCCGGCTGCAAACAACCCAACACCAGAATTTGCCAGGGCAACCAGTACCAATAACGATCTTGTCGTCATCGCCACCGACGTGCAGGTAATCGGTGTTCCTGAAGAATTGCAACAAATCGTCTTGAAAGCAATCGGCACTCGTCCAGGCACTCAGACCAGTCAAAGCCAATTAAATAAAGATATTACTGCAATTTTAAATACTGGCTTATTTTCCGACGCCCGCGTAACTCGCAACGCTAACCCGAACGGCTGGGAAGTCGCCTATCAGGTGCAACCCGCGATGGTGCGATCGCTTCAACTATCCGGCAACCAAGTTCTTACCCCAGAAGTTGCCAATACTATTTTCCAATCCCAATTCGGCAAACCCGTTAGTCCTGCTGCCTTGCGTCAAGGTGTGCAGCAGGTAAGCCAATGGTATAAAGACAACGGTTATATCTTAGCGGAAGTACTCGATATACAATCAACGCCCGATGGTGCGATCATACTAGAGCTAGCAGAGGGTGTAGTGGGTGATATCAATCTCCGCTTCCTTGATGAAGAAGGCAATCCTACAGATGGGCGCACCCGTGAAGACTTCATTAAGCGCGAGTTAAAACTGCAACCCGGTCAAGTCTTTAAAGTGGATGTGGTGCGGCAGGACTTGCAGCAGCTTTACCAGTCGGGGCTATTTGACACCGTTGATATTGCCTTAAATGGTGATGCTACAGATGTAGGTGTCACCTACGAACTGATTGAACGCTCTGCCCGTGCAGTGAATGCGGGGGCAGGTTACGACAAAGAGCAAGGTGTTTTCGGCACCCTCAGCTTCAATGATTTCAATGTTGGGGGAGTCAATCAACGCTTAGGCGTTAATCTCCAGTTCAGTCGCCGCGACTTCCAGTTTGACGGCAATTTCGGCAGACCTTACCTTGCTAGCAATCCTGATACACCAGGATATAATATCAATACTTTCCGGCGGCGCACGGTATCCCGAACTTTTGATGATGATGTTGACTTAGCCAATGGCGACGATCCCCGCGAAGGACAGTTTGGCGGTGGCGTTACCTTATCTAAACCCTTGAACGAGGAATGGGGTGGGTCAGTAGGATTAAACTACACTCGTACCAGTATCCGCGATAGCGATGGGAATATTACTCCAGTGGACGAACTGGGCAATTCCCTCTCCTTCAGTGGCACGGGTATTGATGACTTGGTGACAGTATCGGCTGGCGTTGCCAGAGATAAGCGGGACAATCCCTTTAATCCTACTCAAGGTTCTCTCCTCCGCCTCACCTCTGAACAGTCTGTACCAATCGGCAGTGGTAGTATTTTAATGAATCAAGTTAAGGCGGACTACTCTCAGTACCTTCCCCTTGATGTCATCGGCGGTAATGGTCAAGAAGTACTAGCCTTTAATGTTCAAGGTGGCACCACCATTGGCGATTTGCCCCCTTACCGCGCCTTTAACTTAGGGGGTCAGAATTCGGTGCGCGGGTATGGCACGGGTGATGTCGGTACGGGTCGCAGCTACGTGCTAGCATCGGCTGAGTATCGGATTCCCCTGTTTAATCCTGTGGGTGCCGTTGTTTTTGCTGACTTTGCTTCTGACTTGGGTACTGGCGACACAGTGCCGGGAGAACCGGGAGTCGTGCGTGACAAACCGGGAGCAGGTTTTGGTTACGGTGCTGGCTTGCGGGTTAATTCACCAGTGGGTATCATTCGTGCTGACTTGGGATTTAACGATCAAGGCGAAAGCCGAGTTCAGTTTGGGTTAGGTCAGCGGTTCTAAGGGTTTGCTGAAGACTCGGCAAAAAAAATACCCAAGTTTTCGTAGGGTAGGCGTCTCGCCTGCCCCTAAAAGGTAGGATGCCTGCTTTTGATAGCTTTTGACAGGCAAGATGCCTGTCCTACGGGATGGGATAATTTATTTTTTGGAACTTTTTTCTAGTCTCTATGCGGAATTGAGCGATCGCAAAGTGAAGTAACTTAGTGTAGCACCTCAGTCCTAAATGATTCTTTCGGCAGTTTCTGGTACGGATTACTACAGCTTGCCCTAGATTGAGTAAAGAGAGTTGCTGTTGTCGTTAAATAACAACAAATATTGCCATGCCATCTAAAAAAGAAAAAAATGGATGTGGATGTGCGAGTATTCCATTTTCCTTAATCATAGTTTTGTTAGGTGTTGGTTACTGGGGCTTTACACATCTAGATAATCTAGGCATCGACAAATTTGTGTCTGATAATATCAGCAGGTTTTTGCCTAATAATCAACCTAATAATCAACAACCAACTACTCCTACTTTGACTCCTGCGCCGACGCCGCCCTTACCCGTTGCCAATTCTCCCCTTCCACCCGTTAGTCCGACTGAGACACCGACAAGCAATCCACAAGTTTCACCATCACCCGTAACCGCCAAGAGCTCACCATCACCTCAAACACCTTGGGAGAAAAAAGAAATAAGGGGAATTTATTTAAGTCGGTATCAAGCGACTAATAATGCTAGCGAACAAATGATTCGTGAACGAGTTCGTTCTTATCGCGCTCAAGGAATTAATACAATTATTCATGGAGTGTGGGGTAATGGTTGCACGATGTATAACAGCGAGGTTCTGCAGCAAACATTCGGATTCAAAAGTTGTCCCAACCAATTTCAATCTCAATGGTTAGATTGGTTAATTGATGAGGCACACAAGCAGGGAATGCAAGTTCATGCCTATTTTGAGAAAGGAATTAAAATCGATAAAAATAGCCCGATATTTGACTTGGCAATTTCTAAACGATGGGTTGTGCCTGGGGTTGATAGAACCTACGCTGACATTGAACACTATGTACTAGATGTGGAGATTCCAGAGGTTGCTAATTTATTCAAAAAGATATCAGTGGAATTTGTCCAAAAGTATCCAACCATTGATGCCGTTCAGTGGGATGATTACCTAGGTTATCATGCTGACTTACCCGGAAAAGTCGATCGTACCACTCATTTAACTAATTTTGTGCAGCAAATGAGGGCTGATATAAAGAAAGCTAACCCGACCGTTAGCTTCGACCTTTGCCATCATAACCCTTATTGGGGTAAACGTTATTTTGCGGCGGATTGGACAAATTGGAATGTTGATCGAGTTTTCATTCAAATTTATAACGATGATAATTTCAAAGAAGAACTAGATTATGCCGAAAATTATGCGGGAGTTGCCATTTCAGATCAGCAATTGTATCGCTTAAAAGAATTGGTTAATAACCCCAAAATCAAGAGTGTTTTACTTTTTCCATCATCGGGAAAGCCAGAAGAAACGGCTGCTTCTATCAAAAAGTTTACATCAATGAGTAACTAGTCCCGCATAGGTAAAATCCAAGCAATAACCCCGATTTCTCTAAGAAGTCGGGGTTGTCTGTACTTCACTCACCGGAAAGATGATTTCTCTATTTGGCAGCCTTTCTAATTGCGATCGCTTTCCTATCTACAGACACTTTCAACTGCTCTAAACGTTGCTCTAACTGATTCACTAACTCGATAGTTCCCTCCAAGCTGTTCGCTTTTGCGTGATCGTGGAGTTGACTCGCTAATCCTGACATCGATTGCACGGCAACTGAGGCACTCGAACCTTTGAGCTGGTGAGCTTTGTTCGCGAGAGTAACCCAGTCTTGATTCTCTAGAGCTTGCTTGGTTTCCGTGAGGAAACCTTTGCTATCTTTGATAAATCCCTTCACCAGTTCCAGTTGGAATGCAGGCTCCGCCCCAGAGATTTCTTGTAGGTGTGCCCAATCTACCAAATCGTCACCTTCAGACTTGCTGCGTTCTCCCCGCACGTCTGCTTTGACGACAGATGACCATCGCTGTAACATAACTTTCAACTCCTTGACCATCACGGGTTTGCTCAGGTAGTCATCCATACCCGCCGCCAAACACTTCTCCCGATCCCCCGGCATCGCGTAAGCCGTCATGCCAATAACAACGGTATGACGATCTGTACCTTCTCGCTGGCGCAATTTCTGGGTTGCCTGATAGCCGTCCATAATCGGCATCTGACAGTCCATAAGTACGATGTCATACTCGTTATGAGCTAATTTCTCAAGGGCTTTGCGACCATTTTCTGCCGACTCCCACTGATGACCCAGCAAGCGCACCTGATGCTGAACTAATTTTAGGTTAATGGGGGTATCTTCAACTAACAGAAGTTTCAGACTAGTTTGTTGTTTTTGGTCAGAGTCCAATCCTAGTTTCCTCAATGGCGGAGTATCAGTGCTGGGCGATCGCTTTTGGGGTGTTTGTACCTTAGTCGCTTGAGGCGATCGCTCATCTCCAGTTGAGGCATTCATATCGATATGTCCCTTGAGTTGCTCAAGGATTTGTTCTAACTGAGCAATGAACTGAGCCGCACCATCCGGATTTTTAACGATCGCTTGATGGCGAAGTTGAGACGCCATCTCTGGCATAGCTTGTACGGCAACCGAAGAACTTGCCCCTTTGATTTGGTGAGCTTTGTTGGCTAATGTCACCCAGTCGCTATCGGCTAAAGCTTCTTTGGCTTCCGCAAGAAAACTCGCCCCCTCTTTGATAAATCCTTGCACCAGTTCCAGTTGGAATGCCGGGTCTCCCTCAGAAATTGCCTTCAGACGTACCCAGTCCACTAAGGTTGAGGACGGCTCCAGTTTCGTTTGACGCTCAGGTTTGAGCTTTGTCTCCTGGGAATTTCCTTTACCTTTCGGCGACCAACGCTCTAGCATCGGTGCCAAATTTTTCACCATCACCGGTTTGCTGAGGTAGTCATCCATGCCGACTGCCAAACATTTTTCGCGATCGCCTTGCATCGCATAAGCCGTCATGCCAATCAGCACAGTATGGCGGTCTGTACCTTCCCGTTGGCGCAACATTCGAGTTGCCTGATAGCCATCCATCACCGGCATCTGGCAATCCATTAGCACGATGTCGTACTCATTTTGTGCTAATTTGTCAAGGGCTTCTTGTCCATTCTCTGCGGACTCCGACTGGTGTCCCAGGAGTTGCACCTGATGCTGCACCAGTTTGAGATTGATAGGAGTATCTTCCACTAACAAAATCTTCAAGCTCGTCTGCTGTTCACCTTTAGGAGTCAATTCGCCGTCCAAAGAAGACTGAGTACTAAGAATTGATGATGGGACTTCAGGTGCAAGTATCTTGAGTAGTGACTGTAGTAACTGCGATTCTTTGACAGGTTTGACTAAATAATCAGCAAACCCACTTTTTAGTAGGGGTTGAGCGGAATCGCCAGCATGCATGGATGTCATCAGCACCAATTTGGTACGCGCCCAATCGGGTTCTGCCAGAATCAGCCGCCCCAGAGTTGAGCCATCGATTTTAGGCATTTTCATATCCAGCAGCGCCACATCGTAGGGGATTCCAGCTTCCGTGGCGGCTTGCAAAGCGTTGAGTGCGACAATGCCATTATCGGCTTCATCCACTTGCATACCCCTAGCACTCAACTGATGCTGCACGATTTGACGGTTAATGGGACGGTCATCGACTACCAACACCCGTTTCCCAGTCAGGGATTCAGGGGATGCCAGCACACTGCTAATAACAGGATAGAGTCCTTCTACAATAGAGTCAGCCGTCACTTTCCCAAAGGTGGCTGTAAACCAGAACGTAGAACCAACCCCAGCTTGACTTTCTACGCCAATTTCACCGCCCATTATTTCGATAAGTTGCCTACAGATTGCCAGACCTAAGCCAGTACCACCGTGCTTGCGGGTTGTAGAAACGTCTACTTGTGAGAAGGCTTGAAATAGCTTTCTCTGGTCGTCTAAGGAAATGCCAATTCCTGTATCTTTAACTGCAAATCGCAATTGGGTTTTTTGTTCGTCTTCCGATTCACCAGAAACCGATACGTGAATTACGACTTCCCCAGCATCGGTAAATTTCACTGAATTGCCGACTAAATTGGTGAGAATCTGCCGCAGGCGACCCGCATCTCCTAGCAATTGTCGCGGTACATCGGTGTCTATTAACAGCGCCAGTTCCAACTCTTTGGCATTGGCTTGGGAGCTGCACAAATCCAGTACTTCTTCCAAGCAGCGGTTCAAGTTCAACTCACCGGTATCGAGCCGCATTTCTCCAGCTTCAAGTTTCGAGAAGTCGAGAATATCGTTA
Source organism: Coleofasciculus sp. LEGE 07092 (assembly GCF_015207375.1). Classification (GTDB taxonomy): domain Bacteria; phylum Cyanobacteriota; class Cyanobacteriia; order Cyanobacteriales; family Coleofasciculaceae; genus LEGE-07092. The sequence goes on from NZ_JADEWY010000022.1 coordinate 30,027, forward strand.
ATGACTCCTAGCAAGTGTTCGCCACTCACTTGCAGCGTTTTCACGAAGTCGAGCTGTCGGTCATTCAGTTCGGTACTCAGGAGCAATTCACTCATGCCCAGCACTCCATTCATCGGGGTGCGGATTTCATGGCTCATGTTTGCCAAGAATTGGGCTTTGGCTCGTGCTGCTTCAACGGCAGCTTCCCGCGCTTCAACTAACTGATTTTCGTATTGCTTGCGTTCGGTAATGTCGCGATTAACACCAATGGCAGCGATGGGCTTGCCCTTTTCGTCGGGCAGGGGTACGATGACAGTTTCGCAAACTCCTCTAGTCCCATCTTTACGAATAAAGTCAATCTCTCCAGCCCAGCGTCCCTCGCGCATCAATCCATCAATCATCTGCCGAGTCAGTATTCTTGCTTCTTCTGGCTGATAGACCATTCCGCAGGTTTTGCCTAACATTTCAGCTTTTTCGTAGCCAAATATTCGCTCGGCAGAGGGGTTCCAATCCAGAATGCGACCCGCTAAATCGGTGAGGATAACGCCGTCGTAAATGGTTTCAAACATTAGAGCTTGTCGGCGCAGCGCCTCATCTGCTCGTTTGCGTGCTGAGATGTCTTGCACTAAACAGACGATTCCTTGAATTCTACCCGCAGCATTCTGCATAACTGATGCAGTAACAGACACGGGAATGGGACCGCCTTCTTTAGTAAAGAAGGTTGTTTCTCTCCGCCCTAGGAAGCTATTTTGTCGAGAGCCGTTCGCTTCTAAGGACGAAAGGAAATTTTCTTCTTTAAAGAAGAGGTCTAGTGGTTGTCCGCGCAGCTCACTGGATTCATAGCCAGAGAGAAATAAGGTCGCTTCATTAAAGCTTTCAACTTTAATATTTCTATTAAGAACAATCAACGCATCGCTCAGAGAACGGATAATATTATCTAGATAAGATTTGGATACAGTTGTGTCCTGAAGCTGCCGAACCATATTATTGAAGGCATCGGCTAAAATACTCAATTCATCTCCTGTGTTAATCTCAACCTGGGTATCAAATTCTCCTTCCCCAATTTTGGCAGCGGCTTCTTTGAGCTTTACAATAGGTCGCGTAATCCTTTCGGCTAGCACTATCCCCATGATGATCGAGATAGCAATAACGACAGAAACGGAAGTTGAGTTAATGATAAGTGAATAAGTAGAGCTGCGGTTAGCGGTTTTATTTTCCTGTTCGAGAGCCTCCAAATTAACAGCAATTGCCTGATCGACGACTTCCAGAAATTGATCTTGCGCCTTTTCTATCTCCTGCCTAGCTTGAAGGATATCCTCTCCTTTAAAATTGGCAGCCTTTAAATCGATAATCTCCTGACCAATTTCAGCGAGTTGCAATTTTCCAGTGGTGAGTTGTCGGTAAACATTTTGTAATTGAGGCGTATTGGCAAAGTCTTTAAACTCAGCTAAGGATTGTTCTAGATTTTCGACAGCCTCCTGAAATTCTTTTTTCTCTTGAAGTTGTTCTTGGGAGCTGGCATCAACTTTAGTAGGAATAGAAAGATACTGAGATTCTCCTTCAATGACGGCATAGCTATAAACTTCATTCATCATTAAGACTGAAGCAACCTTTACTCGGTCTAAGGCGATTAACTGTCGAGTTGTACTTTCTGTAATTTTATTAAACTGTTCGTCAACATTCTTTTTCGTTTGAATATTAATGATGCCCAAAAGGGCGACTAGGGATGCCACCCCTAAAAAACCGGAAATAAATTTGGTTTTAAGTTTCATACACTTCTCCCATAACTATCCTGTTTTTCAGAGGTTGGCAGGTAATTTCCGGATAGTCGTATCCCTTCAAGCAGCAGGCGATCACACGGGATAGCTAGCAGGTTAAACTATTCAGAAGGGTTTGGGATGTGGGGGAAGAGATAAGGAGAGAAGGAGACAAGGCGATTTTTGAGTGTTACTCTTCTCCTCCGCTCCCCCGCTCCCCACACCTGAGCGAAGCTCCCTCGTCTAGCTGTCATGCCTACATTTTTATTAGAAGTCGGTACAGAAGAATTACCCGCAGATTTTGTCGATCGCGCTATTGTCCAGTGGCAGTCAAACCTGCCGAAAACCCTCGACGAGCAATTCCTCACTCCCGAAGCCATTGAGGTGTACGGTACTCCCCGACGCCTTGCCGTGCTAATTAAAGGGTTGCCAGCACAACAACCCAACCGGGAAGAAGACGTGAAAGGTCCACCAGCAAAGGCAGCGTTTAAGGATGGTAAACCAACCAAAGCTGCCGAGGGGTTTGCCCGCAAGCAAGGGGTTGAACTGGATGCCCTGGAAGTGCGGGAGACAGACAAGGGAGAATTTGTTTTCGTTCTCAAAAAAATAGCCGGTCGTGCCGCTACTGAGATTCTCACTGAACTGATTCCTCAGTGGATTTTGGGGCTGGAAGGCAAGCGGTTTATGTCTTGGGGAGATGGGGACATCAAGTTTTCTCGACCGATTCGCTGGTTGGTGGCACTATTGGATGATGCGGTATTGCCGATCGAGTTGGTCAGTGGTTCAGAAACGGTTAAGAGCGATCGCATTTCCCAAGGTCATCGCATCTTACAATCAGAACCCGTTCAGATACCCCAAGCGGCTGATTATGTCCAGTGCCTGCATTCTGCTTATGTTGTCGTAGACCCCAATGAACGTCGGAGCAAAATCAAAGAACAAGTGGAGTCGGCAGCGCAAAAGCTGGGGGGTCACGCTCCAATGTACGAAGATTTATTAGAAGAAGTTACCAACTTAGTCGAATTTCCCAGCGCTGTAGTCGGGAAATTTGACTCGGAGTTTTTGATTTTACCGCCAGAGGTGGTGAAAACAGTGATGGTCACTCACCAGCGCTACTTCCCGGTGTTCAAAGATGTCACCGCTACCGAGTTAATACCTTATTTCATTACCATTTCTAATGGCGACCCAGCTAAATCTGACATTATTGCACCTGGAAACGAACGGGTAATCCGAGCACGCTTGGCAGATGGTCAGTTTTTCTACAAAGCTGATTTGTGTCAGCCTCTAGAAAGTTACTTGCCCCGGTTGGAGAAGGTAACGTTTCAGGAAGATTTGGGTTCGGTACGCGAGAAAGTAGGGCGGATTGAGAAAATTGCGGCTCAGATTGCTGACCAATTACCAGTATCCCAGGCAGAGCATACTGATATTTTACGAGCGGCAGAGCTTTGCAAAGCTGACCTTGTTACCCAAATGGTCTACGAGTTTCCCGAATTGCAAGGAGTAATGGGCAGTAAATATGCTGCCGCTAGCGGGGAATCAGAAGCTGTGGCAACGGCAATTGTTGAACATTATTTACCCAAAGGAGCGGGAGATAAGTTGCCGCAAATCCTTACGGGTCAAGTTGTTGGCTTGGCTGACCGACTGGATACCTTAGTAAGTATCTTTGGATTAGGAATGCTGCCAACGGGTTCCTCTGACCCCTTTGCTCTACGCCGTGCGGCAAATGCGCTCATTACTATTACCTGGGATGCTGATTTACCGATTAATCTGTATCAGTTATTACAGGATATATCGGCAGATTTTGTAGCAACTTATTCGGATAAAAATTCGCCTGTGGAATTGCTACAGGAGTTCTTTTTACAACGCATCCGCACACTACTACAAGAAGAACGGACGATTGATTACGACTTAGTAAATGCTGTTCTGGGTGAGAATGATACTGAGTACACTCAACGGGCATTAAAAGACTTGTTGGATGTCCGTGATCGCGCTTTATTCCTCCAAACTATCCGCAATAACGGTAAGCTCGATGAAATCTACGAAACCGTTAACCGTTCTGCCCGTTTATCAGTTCAAGGGGAGTTGGATTTCCAACAATTAGAACCCAAGGCGGTTGTGCGTCCGGAACTATTCCAAAAATCCTCTGAGAAAGCATTTTACGATGCCCTAGTCAAGCTAGTACCGCAAACCCAAGCAGCTCAAGAACAACGTAATTATCAACAAGTGGTTGATGCTTTGGCAGAGATTGCTCCTACTGTTAGCCGATTCTTTGATGGTGAAGACAGCGTGTTGGTGATGGACTCAGACCCAGAAATTCGGCGGAATCGGTTGAATTTACTGGGTTTACTGCGGAATCATGCGCGGGTGCTGGCTGATTTTGGAGCGATCGTTAAAAGTTAGAGTTGGAAGGGAGTGGGGAGTGGGGAACTCCCCATGAGTTCAAAAGCCGAGGATTCCGTCAGGATAAATAGGGGAAAATTATGCGTAGGAACAGGGAATCGGTTCATTCACAACTCATCGAGTTGCAATGTTCCCCGTATTTGTTGCTGAAACAGTCGCTGTTGTAGGGATGGAGGTTGCTGCAAAATTTCCCGAATTTGTTCTTCAGCTTTTTGTTGCAGATTGTCAGACTCAGCGGGTTCTAACTGTAAAAATAAATACAGGAGAGGTTGTTCGCGCTGGAGGCGTTGTTGCAATTGCCGGAGTTGGGAGGGGTTGGTGAGTTGCTCGATAGTAGAGGGTAGTTGTTGCTCGGATAAGGGTTGTGCTTGAGTTGGTGTTATCCAGCCGAGTAAGGTCAAACTTATCGCTGCTGCCAGAATTTTGATGTTCATAGTAAAATGATTGCCCCTGCTTTATTTACTATTAATTTATCATCCAAATAATTGAGTAGAGGGCATTCGTGTCAACTTAACGTGAAACCTAAGCGTGACTATAATTTCCCATCAAACCCGCAGTCTGAAAGCCTAGGGCTACACGGGACAAAACCAGCATACGCAGGCTTCAAATTCAGCCCGCGCAAGATTCTCTCATTGGGTGCCCGCCAGTGGCGAGGATGATGGAGTTGAAAACAGGCACGGAGTATCTCATCTATCGCTCTTTTGTCACTCTCCGAAGAAAGCAAGTAACTTCATAAGCCGATTATCCATCGGCAAAATCAAGTTTAAATTGATTCATAGCATGAATTAAATCATGAAATCCCAGTAATAAGTAACGATTAGGAAAAATGTCTAACCAAGGGGAAATTAGCCACAATAGAATAGTCGGCTGGATAATTAAACGCAGATTATTCAAAACATTTTTCCATCCAACTCCCTGATTCCATTGTTGATGTATAGAAAAATCAACAGCAGGTTTTTTACTCTTAGAATTACTGGGATGAGATGGGTTTAATAACTGAAAAACTGGTGCATTCAAGCTAATCATTAAATAAACCGAAAAAATAATTTCCCACCATTTTTCAATATCGGCAAAACTAGTCAGACGTGAAACAATTCCCTGCTCGACTTTACCGATGCTGCCTAGGTACTGTCTGGCTACATAATCTGTTGTTTTCCCTTTTTTTCTATCTCCGGTTTCATCTATTACTACTGTCAGCGGATTGTCATTTAACAGCGCTAATATTTTTGATAATCTTTGCTTTCTTAGTTCGCTGACCTCCCACGGTGATTCAGAAAGGAAATGGTGCAATGATTGAGCCGATTTCAGTCCAACCGCTTTCGCAATTTCTGGTAAAGATTTTCTCTTAATTTCTGCAATTATTCCCAAATGTAAATATTTAAAACATTCATAACTTCTGACTTCAGTAAATAAGTCTTTGCAGCCCTCACAATATTTATCTATGAAGGATACCGTCCCTTGAGCATCTCTGGCTTTATGTTTGAGAATTTGTAACTCTACATCCATTGCTCTGCCTTCCTTATAGAGATTTAACCTGTTTATCTCTTCATTTTAGTTCTCGGAGAGTGACAGAAGAGGGATAGTTTATATAGGGAAAGTTTGATTAAACCTACCTTGATATGTAAAGTGAGGTAAATCTTCACGTAAGAACTTACGTTGTGTATTCTTTGAGAAGTGGACAAAGAAAGAATTGAACGATTCATTGTGTTGTATATCTAAATCATCTACACCAATGAGTTCTGAAAAAAGAATAAATAACTCATCAAAAGAGTAATAGAAATGCCAATGAGTTTCCACGTTATTGATAATGTTCCAGCATTCCTGCTCGTAAGGGATACCGTTGTGGGGCATATGATTGACGGAGAGGAAGTGGAGGATAGCGTGTCCCTGGGGAGCAAGAACGCGATAAATCTCGCGCATAAGTAGAAATGCCACATGCTTTTCGATGTGCTGGAGTGCAGCACATGAATAGATGACAGGAAAATAGTTATCGGAAAACGGAAAATTAAAGCCGTCATAGAGAACAAACTGGGCTTTAGGATCAGAAAATCGTTCCTGAGCCCTCCGAATCATATTTTCGGAAATATCTAACCCAGTAATTTCCCCCATAGGGAACTTTTCCAACATGACTTGCATAATCCAGCCAACACCACTACCAATCTCTAGCACGTGATCGCCCTCTTTAGGCTGTGCAAAGGGATAGAGAACTTCAAACATCTGGTCACGATAACCCCGAGCGCGATCGGCAAGTTGCTCAAGCGAAACACCATCATGAATCCGTCTATTCAAGCTATCGAGGCTTTCTTCTCTTGTCCAGGCAGCAGCATACGCAGTTGGTTCCATCTCCTATTCTCCCTTTAGTAGTTGATTTGTCTCAAATGTTCTCGGCTTGCTTGTCTTGTGACAGCACATCAGTACGGTTGCCGATGATTACCTTAGCTCAAGTCGATGATGAATACTATCCTTGCTCCTGTTGATAGCAGTGCCAACACGAGGCTAGAAGTTCGCTGGAGGTACAGGGTGCGGGTTTCGTTTAAACCAATATCCCTTTCCGAATGGCTCAACAGTGCATTGTAATTGTTTGCTATCCTCAAGAGTCCAGTAATGGCTGACCAAACTCTTTCGAGTTAGTGCTTGGTTCTTGATAGGTGCTCCTCCATGCAGCAGCTTGGAATGCCAGATGAAAACATCACCTTTCTTAGCCTTTAAATAGTGAGGAGTCAAGCCTAACGTACTAATATTGGACTGGATATACTCTTGCCATTGAGGCATTTCCTCTGGAATAAAGTGTATCCCCCCGTTAGAGAAGTGGTACACAGGGATATTATGGCTTCCTGGGTAATACTGAAGAGGCCCTGCATCCAGATGAGCGTCTTCTAAGGCAATCCAGGAAGCTGCCAGGTTATTTTCTCTCAACGGTGTCATGTAGAGCGCATCCACATGATAAGGCTGCTGAGTGCCCTTTTCCATGTTCAAAGTATTGATCAAGACGGGAGCATCTCCTAAAACCTTTGCTAATACCTCTACAAGAGTTTCGTGGAGCGCCACATGAAGGATCTCTTTGAAATTTAAGTAGAGATCATTGACTTTACAGTGATGAAACTTTTCATCACTCGAAAGGTCGCTCATCCAATTTCTCCGACCAGTGACCAAGTCATCTACCACTACGAAAGGGGGACAGTCCCGCCAAACCTCACTAACAAGGCGGTTCACATCCTCAATGATGTCTTCACTGAAGAAACCAGGAAGGTAGAGATAACCATTTTTTTGCCAAAACTGCGAATTTTCAGGTTCCTGAATACCTACATATTTGTAATTCGATTGATGGGATAATCTCTTCCAAAACCTAAATCCCTTAGAGAATAGAGCCATAAATTTGTCTTGTTTGCTGACCTGTTATACATTTAAGCAGCTATAGTGATGCAATCTGACATAGGATACCCAGACCTGTTCAATTAGTCAAGCCTGGCTTGACAGTCCACTAGCCCTGAAGGGGGGGACTTAAACTTCCATCCAAGGAACAGTATTGACCTATCTACGCGACAAATTGAGAAGAGCCTGGCGGACTTACAGTCTGTTTCCTGATCGCTTGTTGGTAAGAACAATACCAGACGGGCTTCGTTTGAGTAGCCCAAGGATGAGAGCCTTCGGGCTTAAGTTGACACCAATGCCCCTATACCTGATTTATCCGGACGAGCCAGAAGCCTATCAGACAACTACCGAATATTTTCTTGGTGATTCAGTACTCGTTGCCCCAGTAGTAGAGGCAGGTGGATATCGTCGCGTTTACCTGCCCGGTGAGAATTGGTGGGAACGAGAAACGGGTAAAATTTACTCCGGTTCCCAGCATCTGGATTTATATGTTCTGATCGAACAAGTCCCCGTATTTGTAAAAGCGGGAGCAATATTACCCCTGCAACCCGTCTCGCTGCGGGTGGGAACCACTTCCCGAGATTCCCTTATTCTTGAAGTTTATGCTGGGGAATGGGGAATAGGGAATAGATGCGATCGCTGAAACACTTTTAAGTAGGTTGGGCATTTCTGTACGAGATATTATAGTCAGTTTAAATGAATCGTGAAATCTTTTTGTTCCCTGTTCCCTTTCCTCGCTTTTGGCGTTTACGAATCAAATACACTGACTCTATACGGTATGCTAAACCAGGGACTTTTTAACACCTAAGTTATGCCCAACGCTCATGTTATTGGTCTGGGACGCTCCGGAATCGCCGCCGCACGGCTGCTAAAACAGGAAGGATGGCAGGTAATCGTCAGCGACAGCAAGACTTCTGAATTCCTGCAACTTCAACAACAGGAACTTTCCAAGGAGGGAATTCCTGTTAAATTGAGTCATTCGCTAATGCTTGAGCATTCAGATTTACCCCAGCTCATTGTCGTGAGTCCCGGCGTACCTTGGGATATCCCTATATTAATCGAAGCTAGAAACCGAGGCATTGACACCGTTGGCGAACTTGAACTGGCTTGGCGTCATCTCAATGGGTGTCCTTGGGTTGGCATTACGGGTACGAACGGTAAAACTACGACTACTGCCCTCATCGCCGCTATTTTTCAAACGGCAGGGTTCCAAGCCCCCGCCTGCGGTAATATTGGTTATGCTGCTTGTGAATTGGCTCTGAAAGAGAGAGAGAGGGGGAGCAGGGGTAAGACAGATAATTCATCCGCTGCCAAACGCCAAAAATCCCTGGATTGGATTATTGCTGAAATCAGTAGTTACCAAATTGAGTCCTCACGGAGTTTAGCGCCCCGCATTGGTGTTTGGACAACCTTTACCCCCGATCACTTGAACCGTCACCAGACACTAGATAATTATTACAACATCAAAGCATCTTTACTGGCGCGATCGCAACTGCAAGTCTTTAACGGTGATGACTCTTACTTGCGCCAGTTGGGGGCAAACCACTGGGCTGATGCCTATTGGACAAGTGTAAAGGGTCAAACTATCGACGCGAATTTTCGCCCGTGGGTTTATATTGAAAACGGTTGGGTAATTGCTGAGGCAGAACCGATCCTACCGGTGGCATCGTTGCGGATGGTGGGCAACCACAATCATCAAAATTTACTCATGGCAGTAGCCGCAGCGCGGTTAGTCGGAATCGAGAAAGAGGCGATCGCTCATGGTATTGTTAACTTTCCCGGTGTTCCCCACAGACTTGAACACATCATCACTTGGCAGGGCATTGACTTCATTAACGACAGCAAAGCCACCAACTACGATGCCGCTCAAGTTGGATTAGCTGCTGTTGCGGCACCGACTATTTTAATTGCTGGCGGTGAAGCCAAAACTGGTGATGACTCTCAGTGGATGGAGACGATTAAAGGTAAAGCTGCTGCTGTTTTACTCATTGGTGACGCTGCACCTGCTTTTGCCGAACGCCTCAAGCAAGTGGGTTACACCTGTTATGAAATTGTCGAAACCCTAGCACTAGCCGTGCCTAGAGCGACTGAACTAGCGCAGCAGTATCAAGCTCGTGTCGTCCTCCTATCCCCTGCCTGTGCAAGCTTTGACCAATACCAAAGCTTTGAGCATCGGGGTGACGATTTCCGACAGCTTTGCTTGGAGTTATTGCGATCATAGTTCTACATTGTTAGGGAATTCAGACCCTGATTAACTGATAAAACTTTAGCACCCTCACCCCCAGGACTTGGAAGCGGAAGCCTAGGAACAGCCTTTTCAAGGTCTTTTCGTAGCGATCGCTAATTTAGCATTGGGAATTTCGCGCAATTGATCCATCACGGCGACGACTTGACCATGGTCAACAACTGTATCGGCTTGTACAATGACCAGAGCTTCCGAATTGGGTTCGATTAGCTGCCGCACTTCGATTTTCAATGCCTCTAGCTGAATAGACTTGCGGTTTAGTGCCAGCTTTCCTTGGGGATCAATCGTGACGGTAATTTTAGTGGACGGTTGAGCTTTAGATGTTTTTGCCTGGGGTAGGTTGACGGGCAATCCGTCGGATCGCGTCAAAAATAAGGTTGAGATAATGAAAAAAGCCAAGATTGCAAAGATCACATCGATCATCGGCACAATGTTGATCTGAGCGGGAATTTCTGGCTCATCGGGTAGACGCATACTCTAGATCTCCTTTGTTGTTTGCTTCATAGCGACGGCGATAGAGCAGTTCCAGTTGACCGCCGTACTCCTGTATCAGTGCTATTTGTCTCAGGTAGAACCCTCGAAAGGTATTGGAAACCATCAAGGCAAACATGGCAACGACCAATCCGGCAGCAGTGGACACCAACGCTTCACTAATTCCACCCGTGACGCCAGTCGATTCACTTCCCCCAATATCACCCACCCGCAGGGACGCGAAGGAAGTAATTAACCCCAAGACTGTTCCCAACAAACCCAACATTGGAGAAAGTCCGATAATCGTTTCAAAGGCGACGTTAAATCGTTTGAGTACAGGTAACTCTGCTTGTGCCTCGCTTTCTAGAGCCAAGCGAAATTCTTCTGGAGTAGGTTGCTCCAGTTCTAACGCTGCCAAAAATATCCGCGCAATTGGCAAATCGGCATTCGGCTGTAAGGTTTTAAGTGCATCTTCCGGATCACGTCGGTAAAGCGAAAGCACATCCCGCACTAAACGGCGCTGTCGTCGATTGACACGAAACCAAAAGGCGGCACGTTCAGCCGTTAGAGCGATCCCTAGCACAGAGAATCCCAGCAGGGGCCACATTACCACGCCACCGGCACTAAAAAAACTATTGACTTGCATCGAAGGGTTGGATTGTTTTTTGAACAAATACACAGAAAACTGACCAGCTTGCTCAGGTTTGTAGCTGATAGTAGTTCTCAAAAAGAACTTATACCTAATCAAGATAAATTGTCAAGCAAGTTGGCGTAAATAACTCTTGGGAATTTTTTAATATTTATTTACAAAAGAAGTATTTGAGCTAAAAAGTCCTGTATTCATTAAGTTTTGAGGATTGTAGAGGGATTAAAAGACAAGCTTTAACTCTCACTTTTTGTATTGACATTGGTACATCGGCAGCTTAATCTACTCAAACATCTGATAACTACTTGCAATAAGCTATGGGCTTGTCAACTCTCGCTATAGAGCAGCGAGAAAAAGAAGACGAGGCGGTTCGGTCTTTTTTGACCTACAGCCTTATCGGTTCGCTGGCACTGCATATCGCTGTGCTGATACTCAGCAGTCTTTGGGTCAAAACGCCGGGACTAGCGGAAGAACCGATTGAAATCATCGTCATCGATTCGCCCAGTCCTGAAGTAACAGAACCCAAGGAAACAACTCAGTCTGAAGATTCAAACGACTCAGGCGGTAATGAAGGCGGTGGTTCTGGCGCGAGTTCTGCACCATCATCTGTGCCAGCAACATCCATGCCAGAGATTGCTCTATCGCCGCCATCGAATCGATCTGAAAAACCATTTAAGGTGGCTGAAGTTACTCCTCCGCCAAAACCTGTTGTTACACCTAAACGGGTGGAAACTCCGCCTCCTGTTCCGACGGCAACACCAGAACCCGAACCTGTGGAAACCCCAGAGGTAACGGCAACACCGGAACCCGAACCTGTTGAAACTCCGGAGGTGACGGCAACGCCGGAACCCGAACCTGTTGAAACCCCAGAGGTAGCAGCAACGCCGGAACCTTCACCTGTTGAAACCCCAGAGGTAACAGCAACGCCGGAACCGACACCCGAACCTTTACCTGTGGTGACTCCAAGCATTGCAGAGGAACCCTCACCAGCAATGACACCATCTCCTAGTCCAACTCTGGCAACTGCGCCAACACCAACGTCTCAACCACGTATCGCCCAACGAATTAGAGATTTTTTCAAACAGCCATTCAATTCTCCAGGGAGTCAAGAGGTTGCTAGCCAGGATACAAACCAGTCAGATGATACCAGTGGAGGAGGCGATCGCAACCTTTCCAATGATTCCGGAGATGTAGGAGATAGTAACTCTGGTTTAGGGGATGATACAGGCGATACCGGAAACGGAACGGGTGATGAATCTGGAGATGGCGATGATACAGGTGGTGGTGACGGTGATACAGGAAAAGGAACGGGTCGGGAATCTGGAGGTGATTCGCCCATAACCCCTAAACCCAGTCCTTCTCTACCGCTCATGACTCCTGATAATAGTGAGGGTGGTAGTCCCATGCCTGGTTCGGGAGCAGCTTTGGTCAATTGTCGTCGCTGTCCTGACCCGGACTATCCTCGCAGAGCGAAAAGACGAGGTTTGGAAGGCACGGTGCAGGTTATTTTCGATGCGGACAGTGAGGGCAATGTCAGGAATGTGAAGCTTGCGAGTTCTAGCGGTCACGGTATGCTCGATCAATCCGCGCTCGAAACCGTAAAGACTTGGAAATTGGCATCCTCACAAAGCGGTTGGCGTGGCATATCCGTACCGTTTACCTTTGCCGAACAAGGTTCTGAACTCGAACGCCAAGCTCGTGAACGCCGTGAACGTCAAGCACTAGAAGCCCAGCGAGAACAGGAACGCCGAGAACTAGAAGCCCGACAAGAGCGGGAACGTCAAGCCCTCGAAGAACAGCGAGAATGGGAACTGCAAGAACAAATTTCAGAACCGCCTAGCTTTGAGATTGAACCATCTGCACCACCATCGCCATTAGTCGAGCCTTCACCAATTCCAGAAGTGTCACCACCAGTTATTGAGTCTCCTCCAGTTCTTGAGGAACCGCCCTCGATTGACCCCTCACCGGAACCACCACCATTGGAGCCCGTGGAGGAAGCAACACCACCACCGGATTAGTCTCTCAAAGCGGTGATCCGCCGGGGGTTTCAACCCCTGTCTCATAGCTAAAGTCCTCTGTTCGCTTTTAGCGTTCCCGAAGGGTAGAGGACTACAGCGGTTTGGTGGAAAACATTGGCAAAAATTTTCGTTAACTGTTGACAACTATTCTTATTTAGTCCTATGCTTCTAACCTTAGAGACACAAATTATCACTAATAAATTTCAATTAGCTTTAACGCTAGCTGAAGTTATTGCACAAGCTAGAGGGATTTGACAGTGCATCAAATTTGCAATAGCTCCGATTCAGAGGAGCAAAAGATTGTAGGGCAACCGAACGCCCGTGACCGCCTTGGTCATGTACCTGGTCCTATTTCCCATTGGTATCTTGAACGCCAGACTCAACGGGAATCTAATGCTCGCAGTTATCCTCGGCGCATTCCGATCGCAATTCGGGAAGCGAAGGGTATTTATGTCAAAGATACAGACGGGAACGTGTATTTCGACTGTCTGGCGGGTGCTGGCACCTTGGCACTGGGACACAATCATCCCGTTGCGCTAGAGGCAATGCGGAGTGTTTTAGATGATAACTTGCCGTTGCATACCCTTGACCTGACAACGCCGATTAAAGACCAGTTTGTTGAAGACTTGTTTGCCAGTTTGCCTCCTGCCTTTGCCCGGAATGCCAAAATTCAGTTCTGCGGTCCCTCTGGGGCGGATGCAGTGGAAGCAGCACTGAAGCTAGTGAAAACGGCAACTGGACGGCGTAGCTTGCTTTCGTTCCAAGGGGGGTATCACGGTATGACTCATGGGGCGTTGAGTTTAACGGGTAATCTTGCCCCAAAAACGGCAGTGGCGGGTTTGATGGCGGATGTTCATTTTCTGCCCTACCCCTATCACTACCGTTGCCCCTTTGGTTTTGGGGGTGAGGTGGGGTATTGCACTGCTAGTCGCTATATCGAGCATATTCTGGATGACCCTGAAAGCGGCATTATTCCTCCGGCTGGGATGATTTTGGAAATTGTGCAGGGAGAAGGGGGAGTGATTCCAGCACCCGATAGCTGGATACGGGAGATTCGGCGCATGACTCGCGATCGCCATATTCCCCTGATTGTGGATGAGATTCAGACCGGTTGGGGTCGCACGGGTAAGCTTTATGCCTTTGAACATTCTGGGATTACACCGGATGTGGTGTTGCTGTCGAAAGCAATTGGCGGCAGTTTGCCCCTCTCTGTGGTTCTCTACAACCAAGACTTAGACTGCTGGGCACCGGGAGCTCACGCCGGAACCTTCCGGGGCAATCAGTTAGCGATGGCAGCAGGGACGGCAACCCTGCGCTACATCCTGGATAACGGTTTGGTTGAACACGCCGCAGCGATGGGCGATCGCTTGATGAGTCATTTACGCCAGATTCAGTCCGAATGTCTCTATATGGGAGAAATTCGGGGACGGGGGCTGATGATTGGTGTCGAGATTGTCAATCCCGAAGTCCCAGCCGATCGGCGCGGTAGTTATCCTGCCTATCCGGTGGTGGCGCAGGGCATTCAACGAGAATGTTTGCGGCGGGGGTTAATCGTTGAAATTGGGGGACGTAGGGGGAGCGTAGTTCGCTTTTTACCGCCTTTAATCGTCACTGCCGAGCAAATTGACCAAATTAGCGAAATTTTCCAGGCAGCGGTTAAAGCCGCCCAACAGCAGGTGCTGTCGGTTGTCGAGTTTTCCGAGGTGGGCTGATGTTGAAAGTAATCCCAACACCCCGCCAAAGCCAAACCTGCTTTCTCAGCGATTCTGGGGACAGCATCAGTGCTTACCGGGATGCGATCGCAACTGCTCAAGAGGTTTTGATTGACTGCTTTGCCAACCAAACTCGACCCTATAGCGGGGCGAATCCAGATGAGTTAGCAGCAATGTTGGCAGCAAGTGAGGTTTGTCCAGAAACGGGAAAGCAATTAAAACTTATTCTCAATTATGTTGGTGAGACTATTCTCAATAACTCCGTTGTAGTTTCCCACCCAACTTGCATAGCTCATTTGCATTGTCCGCCGCTAACCGCAGCACTAGCAGCAGAGGTTTTGATTAGTGCCACCAATCAATCGATGGATTCCTGGGATCAAAGTCCGGCAGCAACTGTATTGGAACAACGGGTTGTGGATTGGCTGTGTCGGCTGTTTGGGTACGGTGAGGATGGGGATGGTGTCTTTACCAGTGGGGGTACGCAGTCTAACTTTATGGGGTTGTTGCTAGCCCGCGATCGCTACGTGGGCGATCGCTTCGGTTGGTCGGTACAGCAGCAGGGATTGCCGCCAGAGTCTTCTCGCTTGCGGATTTTGAGTTCGGCGGCGTCTCATTTCACCATCCGTCAAGCAGCAGCGTTGTTGGGATTGGGAGAACAAGCGGTGGTGAGGGTGGAAACCGATGCTGACTATCGCCTGTGTCCAGTTGCCCTCGAACGGGAGTTAGCCCAACTGAGTCGGCAAAACTTGTTACCCATCGCCCTGGTTGCCACAGTGGGGACGACGGATTTTGGCAGTATCGATCCGCTACCGGAACTGGCAGCGTTGGCGAAACAGTATGGGTTGTGGTTGCACGTCGATGCGGCGTATGGGGGGGCATTGATATTAAGCGATCGCCATCGGCATAAACTCGCGGGTATCGAGTTGGCAGATTCCATTACCGTAGACTTTCACAAGCTATTTTACCAACCTATTAGCTGCGGGGCGTTTCTGCTGAAAGACCGTTCTCATTTTAATGCGATCGCCCTACACGCTGATTATCTCAATCCCAAAACTAACGCTGAAGCTGGGATTCCTGATTTAGTCACCAAATCCGTACAAACCACCCGCCGTTTTGATGCCCTAAAGCTGTACGTTTCCCTACAAGCATTAGGTCGTCAGGGGTTTGCTGAGTTAATTGATACCACCATTAACCTTGCGACAGAAACTGCCCGTTTAATTGATGCTGAACCCGTACTAGAGTTGGCAAATCAACCTGAAATTAATGCGGTGGTGTTTCGGTATTGTCCCCAGAAAATGTCTGCCGATGCCAATGTCATTAATCGCCCGATTCGGGCATCGCTGATGCGAAGAGGTGAAGCGGTTTTAGCTCAAACTCAAATTGGTGATCGGGTTTATTTGAAATTTACCTTACTCAATCCCCACACAAATTTAGAACATATTAGCGGAATTTTGACAAGCATCAAACACCTTGGCAATGAATTAGAATCAGCAGGAGCATTAACATGATAGAACCCACCCTTGTAGAACCTGCAAGTTCGCAACCCAATCTCAATCCAACCGATAAGCAAATTGCTGAACGGGCTACCATTCAAAGTTTTCTGAATTGTTATCTTCGAGAAATCGGGTTTGGCAGTTCTGAGGGACAAGAAATTCGCTGTCCTTTAGTTCATCAAGGCGTGGAACTTGTAGCGCGTTTGCGCTATTGGTCGCCAACGGGACGGCATTTATTTTCATTTCCGGTTTATTATCAACCCGCAGGTGGTAATCTTTTAGAACTAGATTACGTGACATTAGTCGCTCTAATTACGAAAGAATTGGCACTGGCAAATGGCAGTGTTGGTCATCAGGATGAATTACTACTGCGAGTCATTCAAAGTTGCTGGAATATTGAACAGTTTGTCCGGCATCGGCGTAGGGATGCGGAATTGTTGTATGGGTTTACCAGTTCATTTATTGACGCTGAACAAGCCTTAGTATTCGGACATCATTTGCATCCTACGCCCAAAAGCCGTCAGGGGTTTTCCGATGAAGAATTGTTCATTTATTCTCCGGAATTAAATGGTCGTTTTGCCCTGCATTATTTCCGCGCTCATTGTTCAATTGTGCAGGAAGGTTCGGCATTATCCCAATCTGCAACTTCTCTGATTAAGGCGGAATTGCTATCGGATTCAGCCGTAGATTCAGCCTTTAAACAAAGCTATTGCGGTGAGGATGACTATGCCTTGCTTCCAGTTCACCCCTGGCAAGCCAAGTTTCTGCGGTATCAACCCGTGATTCAGACGTTATTTAAGCAGGAATTATTGCAAGATTTAGGGCAGCAGGGTCGAGAATTTTTTCCTACCTCTTCAATCCGCACGGTGTATCATCCAGAGGCAGCGTTCATGCTGAAATTGTCGCTAAATGTTAAAATTACCAATTCTGTGCGGACGAATTTGTATAAGGAATTGGAACGGAGTGTGGAAGTTTATCAACTTCTGGAGAGTCAAATCGGTCAAAAATTAAGGGATAAATTTCCGGAATTTTCTATCATTCGTGACCCCGCTTATATTACACTGAATATAAATGGCGAACCCTTCGATGGCTTATCCACCATTTTGCGAGAAAATCCGTTCTCCAAAAATCCCGTCACCGATGCCACTTGTTTGATAGGCTTATGTCAGGATTCTATCTTTGGTGATGGTTCGCGGTTAGCTCAAATTATTCGCCAGCTCGCTAAGCAAGAACAACGTACCACCGCTGAGGTTAGCTGTGACTGGTTTCGTCGCTATCTGAAGATTTCTTTAGAACCAATTCTCTGGCTGTATTTTACCTACGGCGTTGCCATCGAAGCCCATCAACAAAATAGTGTGTTGCAACTGCACGATGGCTATCCATTTCGGTTCTATTATCGGGATAATCAAGGCTATTACTATCGGCGATCGTTTTATCCCAAATTAGATGCCATTCTGCCGGGAATTAGCGAGAAAAGTCAAACCGTTTGTGATGATGCTGTAGTTGACGAACGCTTGGGGTATTACCTGTTTTTGAATAACCTTTTTGGCTTAATTAATGCCTTTGGGGTTGCGGGATTGGTGGATGAGCGATCGCTGTTAGCCCAAGTGCGAACAGTTTTGGAAAATTATCCGGTTTCAGAGTCTGATTGCTCGACGCTTCTACAAGCCTTTTTATCCCAATCAAAATTGCGCTGTAAGGCAAATCTTTTAACTCGCTTTCACGATATGGATGAATTAGTGGGTTCGGTTGCCACTCAGTCGGTTTATGTCAGTGTTGATAATCCTCTTAGCGCCCTTTGCCCCCCCTAACTCCCCTTAGTAAGGGGGGAATGGAAGAAGAGATTTTTATCCTTAAACACAGAGGTGCAAATGTCCCTTAGTCATCAAGAGACGTTACAGCAGCACGTCTCTACCTACCAAACATTCGACCCAGAGATTAATAAAGTCATTGCCTTTCGTCCAGTTGTTCTAGAAGAGGATTTATCCCTAATTCACAACTGGATGAATCAACCTCATGTGATTCCCTTTTGGAATCTAGATTTTGACCTAGATCGAATGCGAAATCACTTAGAAAAAGCATTGGCAGATACTCATCAAACCCTTTATATCGGGTTATTAAATGGGGTGGCGATGAGTTATTGGGAATCCTATTGGGCAGTGGATGATATAGTTGCCAAATGTTATTCAGCTCATCCCGCCGATCAGGGGATTCATTTATTAATTGGTGAACCAGAGTTCTTAGGAAAAGAATACGCCCTGCCGTTGTTACGGGCTATGACGGCATTTCAATTTCAACACCCAAAAACTCTAAAAATTATTGCTGAACCTGATAGTCGCAATCAAAAGATGATTCATGTCTTTAAACGCTGCGGCTTTGAATTCCAAACAGAAATTGATTTACCCAGTAAGCGGGCGGCGTTGATGTTCTGCCACCGACAGAATTTTTTTAGGAGGTGGGGATAATGCCTGATGAGATTTACGAACTTATTGGGGTGGGACTCGGACCCTTTAATTTAGGGTTAGCGGCATTATTGGAACCCATTTCTGGAGTTAATGCCCTATTTCTAGAACAGAAACCCAAATTTGAATGGCATCGGGGTTTGTTAATCGAGGGAACAACCATTCAAGTGCCGTTTTTGGCGGACTTGGTGACAATGGCAAGCCCTAGCAGCCGTTTTAGTTTTCTCAGTTATTTACAAGCTCAATCCCGTCTCTATCACTTCTATTTTCTGGAACATTTCCACATCCCCCGCCGTGAATACAATCATTACTGTCAGTGGGTTGCCGAACAGTTAGAAAGTTGTCGTTTTGGGGAACGAGTCGAAGCGATTTCCTGGCAGGAATCCTTGGGTTATTTTGAGGTAAAAACTCAGAGTTCAACTTATCGGTGTCGGAATTTGGTGTTGGGAGTGGGAAGTGTTCCGAAAGTGCCGCCCTGTTTTCAGGGGTTGCAGGGAGAGGATATCTTCCATTCTGCGGAATTTCTGCATCAGCGTCAGCCCTTGCACAATTCTCAATCCATTACGATTATCGGTTCGGGGCAAAGTGCGGCTGAAGTATTCAATGAACTTTTGCAGGAACAGGAAACCTATGGTTATCGCCTAGACTGGCATACTCGTTCGTCGGGTTTCCTACCGATGGAATATTCCAAGTTGGGATTAGAACATTTCTCCCCCGACTATATCCATTATTTCCACGCCTTGCCCCAAGAAAAACGCGATCGCTTACTCTCCCAGCAACATTTACTCTACAAAGGCATAAGCTTCAGCACCATTGCCCAAATTTACGACTTACTCTACGAACGTTCCGTTGCTGGCAACACTCCAGAGGTGCGGTTGCTACCGTTGGTGGAAGTTAAGGAAGTGGAGGTACTCACTACCCCGAATGGGAAACGTTACCGCCTGGGTTATCGCCACTTGCACCAAGACAAGCGCTTTACCCACGAAACCGACTGCATCATCCTGGCAACCGGCTACCATCACCAAATTCCCGATTGCATTGATGGCATTCGCCCCCTAATTCAATGGGATAACCAAGGGCGCTACTGTGTTAATTTCGACTACCGTCTGGCACTCACCCAAGATAGTCCTAATCAGATTTTTATCCAAAACGGCGAGTTACACACTCACGGCGTTGGTGCCCCAGATTTGGGATTGGGTGCCTATCGCAACTCGGTAATTATTAACACCTTGATGGGGCGAACCATCTACCCCGTTCAACGCCGCAACGTTTTTCAGCAATTTGGTGTAGCCTCATGAAGCAGCGACAGCAATGGGTTTGGGGCACACTTTTCCTTTGTGTCTTCCTGGCAATATTCAACGAAGTATTGCTCTCGCCATTTTATCCCCAATTTTTCCGCAAGGTGTTTGGGGTTGAAGAGTTGTCCTATACCGGCTATTACATTTTCGTTTGTCGGTTAACCGTAGTGCTGTGTGCCCCAGTTTGGGGGATGCTAGCGCGGCGGTTTGAAGTCAAACACCTACTGTATATTGGACAGGCGGGAACGGCAGTGATGACGGCGCTGATGGCAACGGCTACGAGTAGTCAGCAGTTTCTTGTCTACACCATTGTGTTACTGCTGTTCAAAAGCAGCTATTTATTGGTTTATCCCTTAATTATCCAATTAGCAGGCAAAGACGAAAGAGCCACCGTTGCCGGAACTTACCAAGCAGTATTTCACGGGGCAATTGTCACCGCTACCATTGCTGGTGCTTGGATGGTAAACCTTGATGCGCCTTTGTTTTTGTTTTACTGGATTGCCCTTGCTGATGTTTTTCAATTGGGGTTGTGTCTCTATCTGCTGCGGGGAGTTTCGACACGGCAGCAGAAGGTGGATGTTCCACCAGAAAATCAGCCTTCATCCGACAATTCCTGGGAGTTTATTGTTGCCATTGGCATGGTAATTCTCACCTTCCATCTGGCAAACAACCTAGTCCGTCCCTATTTTACGGAATACGTCACAGCAGCAACTCCCTTTAATAGCAGTTTGCTGACGAGTAGTATTTTGTTTCTCATTCCCAGCATAATGGCGATCGCCGCATTACCTTACATCCGCACTGCCTGCCGTCCAGAACGCCTGAATACTATTTATCCCTTGGGGTTATGTCTGGTGATGGTGAGTTTGTATCTCCAAGGGCAAACGCAACAGGTATGGGTTCTGGTTTTGGCGCGAGTCGTTTATGGCTTTTGTTTCGCTGTTACCCAAGCTGCCTTGGAATTGCAGTTATTCGGCAAAAGTCAGGACAATCGCCTCCACTTCAATTACAGCCTCGCCACCTCCTTTGCCAATGTGGGACATTTAGCCGCCCCCTTGATGGCGTCTGGGTTGGTGAGTACTCAGAGTTTAGCCGCCCCATTTTTTGCCGCTGCCGCGATTTGCGGGTTTAACAGTGTTTTTGCCCAATTCGCTATTTTTCGCAGAAGTTACCCGAAAAAGGCAGAGGGCAGTGGTTCGACAAGTGGAACACTGAGCTTGCGATGCCCTGAGCTTGTCGAAGGGTCGAAGTGCTCACCAACCGGGCAGGGGAGACAAGGGAGATTCTATCCGCATTCTTATCTATTTCCACAACGAATACTAGTCATGGAACACCTGAAAATTCTCAACCATGCCTTACAGCCAGAACGCTGGCAGTCTGTGAGTCGGACGCTACTGGCGAAGATGCTTTCTGAGTTTATGTATGAAGAGATTATTCTGCCAGAAGCAATTACGGAAAATGATGGACACACTTTTGACCCCCCTAGCCCCCCTTATCAAGGGGGGAACCAGAGCACACCGACTCGCAAAGTGCTGTATCATCTCTCGCTACCGGAAGGCATCGCCTATCGTTTTGAAGCCAAACACCGCCTGTTTAACAGCTATCGGGTGATACCGGAATCCATCCAGCGAGGGCAAGGTGGTGATTGGTTGCCTGCGTCTAACCCCTTCCAATTTGTCTTAGATTTTCACAGTGCGGTTGGCATGACTGCCGAAACTGCTGCCCATCTGATTAAAGAACTCAGCAATACTCTGCTGGCAGATGCCCATATCCATGCAGATAAGGAAAATCAAGACACTGATTTACTGACGTTAGATTATGCCCACCTCGAAGGGGAAATGGAAGGACACCCCTGGATTACTTTTAATAAAGGGCGAATTGGCTTTGGTTATGACGATTACCTGCACCACGCCCCAGAACGCAAACAGCCTGTAACCCTTGCCTGGATAGCTGTTCGGCATGACCGCGCCCAATTCCATGCCGTTGAGGGGCTTGATTACTCGACGTTGATGCAAGAGGAGTTAGGGGAGGAAACTCTAACTGAGTTTAATAATGCATTAAACGCCAAAAATGTCAACTCCTCGAATTACTATTTTCTGCCTGTACACGAATGGCAGTGGCAAACTATTATCATTCCCCTATTTGCTGGGGAATTAGCGACGGGGGTAATGATTTATCTCGGCAGGGGTAAGGATTATTATCTACCCCAACAATCCATTCGCACCTTCGCCAATATCAGCCATCCCCAAAAGCGCCACGTTAAGTTGCCTCTCAGTATCCTCAATACTCTCGTCTATCGGGGTTTGCCGGGAGAACGAACTGTAGCTGCCCCCCAGGTGACGGAGTGGGTGAAGTCAATTTGCGATCGCGATTCCTTTTTAAACAACGAATGCCGTTTAATTCTACCAGGAGAAATTGCCAGTATTAACTACGACCATCCCTACTACACCCAACTTCCTAGCGCCCCCTATCAATATAAGGAGATGTTGGGCTGTCTGTGGCGAGAAAGCGTTGTTGCCTACGTCGAAGCCGACGAACGCCCGATTACTTTAGCAGCACTCCTCCATATTGATGGTAACGGTCAACCCTTCGTTTCTGGTTTAGTAACGCAGTCGGGACTTAGCCTAGAGGCATGGCTAGAACGCTTGTTTAATACCATCCTTCCCCCCCTATTGCACTATCTCTACCGCTACGGTGTCGTCTTCTCTCCTCACGGTGAAAATACGATTCTGGTTCTGAAAAATTCCATCCCCCATCGCCTAGCGATGAAAGACTTTGTAGATGATGTCAATATCAGCCGCCATCCCCTACCAGAACTAGACTCATTACCCCAACACCTAAAAGCTGTCTTGTTAAGCGAACCCCCAGAAGGACTCTGCCAATTTATTTTTGCAGGTTTGTTTATCTGCCACCACCGTTACCTGTCCGACTTATTAGAAATTCACCACAATTACCCGGAACGTCATTTCTGGACACAAGTGCGGCAAAGCATCTTAAATTACCAACGCCGCTTCCCGGAACTACAAGAACGATTTGAGTTATTCAACCTGCTGGCTCCTCAGTTTACCAAGCTTTGCCTGAATCGAAATCGCTTGCTGACTTATGGGTATGCCGACGATGGCAACCGTCCCCATGCCTCGGCGTTTGGGAAAGTTAGTAATGCATTGTATGAAGTCGGGGAACAGCCTGCATTGTCTTTACAGTAACAAGACTTTGCCCTGACCTCTTCGATCCTCCCTCACTCCAGGGCTGAGTCTCTCTCCAAACCCGCCAGGGAATCAATTCCCTGGCTCATAGCCAAAGTCGGTTGAAACCGACTGCAAGACATAGAGCGTTTTTAGTCCATTGAAATGGACTTGAGCTATTAGCCCGGAGTTTAAACTCCGGGCGGGTTTCGGGAAAACTTAGCTTCCTTTGTCTTCCTCCTTTTGAATTTTGCACGTTGAACGTTGAATTACTAAGTATTGTGAAATCCCATCCATTTCTGAATTCCCTTGGGCTAACCAGTGCCATTTGCCTAGTCGCCGCAGCACCTGTACAAGCGGGTGTTGTAGAAGTTACAGACGTACAACTTAATTCCACACCAGATGGACTTGAAGTCATCTTAGAAACAACAGATGACACGAAAGCGAGAGTGTTTACCGCCTCTCATGGCAATACCTTCTTCGCCGATATCATCAACACTCAGTTAACGTTGCCACAGGGCAAAGAGTTTCGCCTCGAAAATCCCACCGAAGATATTGCCTCAGTCAGAGTTTTTCACACCTATACCAATACAGTTCGGGTTGAAGTCATTGGTAAAGCTGGCGTTCCTACAGTACAGCTAAACCGAGATAATCAAAGATTAGCGTTTAGTTTGACAGCACCGACTACTGCTACAGCAACTCCACCTCCCCCAACACCAACGACACCTTCAGCAGAAGTACCTATCCCACCGGGAACATCAACACCACCCTTACCGGAAGTACCCATCCCACCGGGAACATCAACACCACCCTCAGCAGAAATCTCCCCAGGAACACCAACCACACCTTCACCAGAAACCCCTTCACCTGAACTCGAACAAGAACCCGTCACCCAAACAGAACCCCCAGTACCACCACCCGACACATCCCAAAGCTTACAAGAACGGATTATTGTCAGCGTAACGCGCACGGAAGAAGAACTTTCTGACGTACCCCGTTCTGTGACAGTGATTACCCGCGAACAGATTGACGAACAAAGCAATCTCACCCAGGATGTGGGAGATATTCTCGGTCAATTGGTTCCAGGGTTTGCTCCTCCCACCCAAAGCACCAGCGCTTTCGGACAGTCTCTGCGGGGACGGAATGTGTTGGTATTGATTGACGGTGTGCCTCAATCAACGAGTCGGAATGTGTTTCGGGATTTGAGTACTATCGACCCCTCTACAATTGAACGAATCGAGGTACTGCGTGGACCAACTGCAATTTATGGAGATGGGGCAACCGGTGGGGTTGTCAATATTATTACCCGCAGCGCAGGGGCAGAAGCGCTAACGGCGACAACCGAAGTGGGTGTGAATTCTTCCCTCACTCATGTTGAAGATAGCCTGGGATATAGCCTTCAACAATATATTGCTGGTAGATCAGGAAATTTCGATTTTGCCTTCACCGCGTCCTTTGCCGAGACGGGAGGATTCTTCGATGCAGAAGGCGATCGCATTCCGCCCGATCCCAACGGACAGGGAGGTTTAGCGGATGCTGACACCCTGAACCTGTTAGGTAAAGTCGGTGTGGATTTGAGTGACACCCAACGCTTACAACTCACCGTCAGTCACTTCAACAGTGAACAACACACAGATTTCACCACCGATCCCAGCATCCTCGATATACCAGGACGGCAAAAAGCCCGCGCATTAGAAGGATTGGAGTTAGAAGACCCCCAAGGGACTCAGAATACTCTGATCAACCTCAACTACACTAATCAGAATATTTTAGGCAGTCAACTGCAAGGGCAACTGTATTATCGCAACTATTCCACCCGATTTTTCCCCTTTGATGCCCGTGACTTTGCCAGTTTAGGGAATGTTATCTTTCAATCAGAGTTAGACTCAGAAAAATGGGGCGGTCGCTTACAGGTTGAAACCCCCTTAGATCAGAATGAATTCATCAATTTACTGTGGGGATTGGATTATTCGAGGGAAGAAAGTTCTCAACCCGTTGATATCTTCGATGAGGATAGATTTGATAATAGTAATGGTTTAGTTTTTCGGGAAACCGGACAACGGTCTTGGACACCTGCCTTTGAACAAAGCAGCTTGGGATTATTTGCTCAGTTGAAATGGGACGTGAGCGAAAATTTCATTCTAAATGGCGGGGTACGCCACGAACTAATTGGTGTTAGTGCTGAGGACTTCACCACAATTCGAGGAGATGAAATTGGCGGCGGCGATTTAGATTACGATGCCACCCTATTTAATGTCGGCGCTGTATTTTATCTAACCGATGAACTGAACCTATTTGCTAACTTTGCCCAAGGATTTTCTGTTGCCGATGTTGGTTTAGCCTTACGCAATGCGCCCGCAGGCTTTTCTGTAGACTCTCTGCGTCCCGAAGCCCAAAAAGTCGATCATTTTGAACTGGGAATTCGCGGCAATTGGAACACTGTCCAAGCTTCTCTGGTTGGTTTTTACAACGAATCTGATTTAGGTACGACATTTACAGCACCCGGAACCGTCATTCGCTCCCCACAACAAATTTACGGACTCGAAGCCACGCTCGACGTGAAACCCGCCAACAATTGGCTATTTGGAACAACGGTGAGTTGGACAGAAGGGGAACGGGATAGTGATAATGATGGCGATTTCGACACAGCGCTTGATGGGTTTACGATTCCCCCATTGAAACTAACCGCTTATGTAGAAAATCAAACCACACCCGGATGGCGCAATCGTCTCCAGCTTTTATATTCTGGAAGTCGTGACCCCAAAGGAACAGGATTTGGCTTAAATGAGGTCGATAGCTATATCACGCTTGACTACATTAGCCGTATAAATGTAGGTGCTGGAGTCCTTGAAATTGGCGTCCAAAACTTACTCAATAACCAATACTTTCCCGTCGTTTCTCAACTCCAAACCAGCGACACAAGTTATGCAGCAGCTAGGGGAATAACCTTGAGTGTTAACTATTCTATTACTTGGTAATTCCCCATTCCAATGATTCTTAATGCTCACAACCTAACTATTACTTTCGATAAAACTCCAGTTATTCCCAACCTGTCAATGACCCTCCAACCTGGAGAAGTCACGGCGCTAATTGGACCCAACGGATCGGGGAAAAGTACGGTATTGCGATCGCTAGCCCGTATCGTCCAACCCAGCCAGGGAACCGTCTACCTTAACGGACGCAATATCGCCCAGATACCCACCCGTGAAATTGCCCGTCAGCTAGCCATGCTACCCCAATCACCGGAAGTCCCCGCTAGCGTTACCGTTTGGGAATTGATTGGTTTCGGTCGCCACCCCCACCGAACTTTATTAGGAGGCTTATCTAAAAAAGATATGGCAGCGATGCGGTGGGCTTTAGACGTTACGGGTTTAGAACCCCTGGCGAACCGTTCCGTAGATACCTTATCCGGTGGCGAACGGCAACGGGCTTGGATTGCCCTAGCACTAGCGCAACAGACTCAGGTATTGTTGCTGGATGAACCCACCACGTTCCTTGACATCCGCCACCAACTAGAGGTGCTGTCTTTAGTACGGCGGTTGAACTACGAACACGGCATTACGGTGGGATGGGTGCTGCACGACTTGAACCAAGCGGCAGCTTATAGCGATCGCTTAATTGTACTCTCAGCAGGTCGAGTTGTCGCTACGGGTTCTCCGACGGATGTCCTCACAGCATCCATTATTTGGGAGGTTTTCGGCGTGGAAATGACCGTTATTCCCCACCCCCTCACTGGTACTCCGATTTGTTTGCCCTGCGACTTGGGACGAAAGCATGAAACAAATTAACAGACGCCAGTTTATCGCAACAACTATTATCTCTGCCTTAGCCGTTGCCTGTACCCCATCTCCCCAGAAATCTGCCAGTTTTACCAACACCCCCAGCCGAGTAGTAGCACTGGAATGGGTGTATGTTGAAGACCTATTAGCACTGGGTATCCAGCCTGTTGGGGTAGCGGACATCAAAGGTTATCAGGAATTTGTCAATATCGAACCCAAACTGGCAGAAACTGTGGTGGATGTCGGCACACGTCAGGAACCCAGCCTAGAAGCGATCGCAAAACTGGAACCCGACCTAATTCTCGGCGTACAGTTGCGCCATGACTACATCTACGATACCTTGTCCTCGATTGCCCCAACCCTACTTTTTAACCCCTATCCCGCCGCCGATGGATTGACGCAGTTAGAAGAAATGAAGCAAA
Source organism: Coleofasciculus sp. LEGE 07092 (assembly GCF_015207375.1). Lineage (GTDB taxonomy): Bacteria > Cyanobacteriota > Cyanobacteriia > Cyanobacteriales > Coleofasciculaceae > LEGE-07092. The sequence continues at coordinate 57,260 of NZ_JADEWY010000022.1, forward strand.
CCTTCTTAACAATTGCGGATGCAATCAAGCGGCGCGAACAAGGGGAAGCCGTGATTCAACAGATACAGGAAACATTTAAACGTGCTGCTAACCAATTGCAAGATTCTAACCTAACAAAAAACAAATTTATTCTCGGACAATTTACCCCCAGCGCCCCCCAACTACGCTTATTTACTGACAATGCGATGGCAGTGCAACTATTAACTCAAATTGGTTTAGAAAATGCCTGGAACGGAGACTTTGACCGCTTTGGATTTAATACTGTATGGGTGGAAGCTTTGCCAAAGGTTCAACAAGCGAACTTTCTGTATATCGGTGAACACCAGAACGCCTACTTTCAGCAGTTAAAGAATAATCCCGTGTGGAAAAATCTAGCATTCGTTCAAGAGAACCGCCTTTACCCCATCGGTGCAGATACTTGGGTGTTTGGTGGTCCCTTATCCGCACGGGTACTCGTTGAAAACGTTGTTGCAGCGTTCCAGGAGACTGGAGATTAAAACATTAATATCAACCTTCTGCCCGGTTGGTGAGCTTGTCGAACCACTGCCTTCTCCTATAAAAGTGAAATTTCCTTCTACCGTTGCCCGTTCATCCTCCCAGTTTGTCTTCATTGCCCTCTTGCTGCTGATACTCCTCGCCATCCACATTACCCAAGGGCAGGCAGAACTCGATATCACTACCGTTGTCACCGCCATCGTTTCCCCCGATAACAGCATCGCTCACAATCTAGTGCGTTATGTACGGTTGCCCCGTGCCACTATTGGTATCATTGCGGGTGCGGCACTAGGAATGGCAGGGGTTTTACTCCAGACGGTAACTCGCAACCCCCTAGCGTCTCCGGCGACGTTGGGAATTAATGCTGGGGCTTACTTGGCGGTAACGGCTGCTGCAATCGCTACACCCGCTTTATTAGCCCAATCACCGATGATCGTAGCCCTTGGGGGAGGATTGCTGGCAGCCATGCTGGTTTATGGAATTGCTGCCAGCGTGCAAGTCACCCCCATCCGCCTCACTCTCGCTGGTGTAGCAGTTTCCTTAGTTCTTGCCTCCTTTACCGCTCTGTTGCAGCTATTTTACGAAAACGAAATTGCAGGTTTATTCTTTTGGGGGGCGGGTTCCTTAGTCCAAACCGACTGGAGTGGCACTGTTTATGCCGCACCACGAGTACTCGTTGCAGCAATTACGGCGATGCTGATGGCGAAATCCCTGGATGTGTTGCTGCTAGGGGATGAAATGGCGCGATCGCTTGGGCAACGGATACAGCTTACTCGCTTCAGTGCTACCCTGGTGGGCATCGTTTTGGCAGCCGTAGCAGTCAGTGTAGTCGGACCGATTGGTTTTATCGGTTTAGTTGCCCCGCACCTAGGACGGTTGATGGGATGCCGTCAACACCGACTTTTGCTGCCGATTGCCGCTCTCTGGGGGGCTGTGGTTTTAGTGGGTGCCGATGTGGTGGCTCAAATAGTGACAGGAAACCTTAGCGAACTGCCTGCGGGGAGTGTCACTGCCCTCATTGGCGCACCGTTTTTAATTTGGCTGGTTCGTACCTCAAAAAGTATGGAGAGTGGAACCACAGGGGAACGTTCTCTAGGGGATAAATCTTCTCACCGTCTCCCTTACCCTGTTTTACTATCCGTTGCTATTCTATTGCTTTTGTGTGCTTTAGTTGCAGGTTTCTTCCTGGGCGGCACTCTGGTAAATTGGCAGCAACTCTTATCCGGCAACAGCACTCCTCTCTCACAACGAGTTCTGTTACACCTGCGCCTGCCTCGGCTTTTAGTGGCAGTACTTGCTGGGGCATCCCTAGCCGTTAGCGGCTTATTATTACAGGGAGTCGTCCGCAATCCCCTCGCTGGACCCGAAATTATCGGCATTACTTCAGGAGCGGGTTTCGGTGCGGTGTTTGTCCTCGTCTTGCTACCGAATGCACCGATAGAAGCGGTGCCAGTCGCGGCATTTATCGGTGCCTTTGCAGCATTTGGATGCGTTTATTTAGCCGCTTGGCGGGGGGGAATTTCCCCTGCAAGGTTGGCACTGGTGGGAATTGCGGTATCTGCGTTTTGTTCGGCGGGAATTAATCTCTTGGTTGCGATCGCTAAATTACGGGTAGCCCAAGCGTTAGTCTGGCTGGTTGGCAGTACCTACGCCCGGAGCTGGGATGAGTTGTGGCGACTGCTGGCGTTCCCCCTAATTTTACTCCCCCTGGCATGGTTGGTGGCTCGCTGGCTGGATCTAATGGCTCTGGGAGAAGACTTACCCCGCACTCTCGGTTTACCCCTTCAGAAAGCTCGTGCCATCTCAGTTGCGATCGCCGTTGCCCTTGCCGCTGCTGCTGTTTCAACCGTAGGGACAGTCAGCTTCGTTGGCTTACTTGCACCCCATGCGGCACGCCTTCTCGTGGGTTGCCGTCACCGCCAACTTGTACCCATCGCCGCTATCTTAGGCGCTATTTTAGTAACGGTTGCTGATATCATCGGTCGTATCGCCCTTGCCCCTAGAGAAATTCCTTCAGGGTTGGTGACGGCGATGATTGGTACACCTTATTTCCTGTGGCTGCTTTGGTCAAATACCAACAGGACTTATGGGAATGTTACAGCGCTCGCATCTCCACAATTAAACCAAGAACAAGACTAAACTCTCCTCTCCTTTCTAAGCTGTCGCGCAGCTTGATTGTATACCCGGATTTCTCATGTCTGTCAGGACTTTTAGATTTTTGGTATGAAATAATATAGTTCCACCTTCCCCCTGGTATACGGAGTCAATCTTGTGCAAAGCCAACTCGACGCCTTCTGGATGCCCTTCACGGCAAACCGACAGTTTAAAGCCAACCCGCGCTTGCTGACAGGCGCAAAGGATATGCACTACACTACCCATGATGGTCGTCAAATTCTGGACGGCACGGCAGGGTTGTGGTGTGTAAATGCCGGTCACTGTCGCCCTAAAATTGTAGAAGCGATTCAGAAACAAGTAGCACACCTCGATTATGCCCCTCCCTTTCAAATGGGACATCCGGGTGCCTTTGAACTGGCGGAACGGTTAATTGAGATGATGCCGGGAAACCATTTTGATCGCGTATTTTATGGTAATTCAGGTTCGGAAGCGGTAGAGTCAGCCTTAAAAATTGCGATCGCGTATCATCGAGTTCGGGGTGAAGGCACGCGGGTGCGCTTGATTGGTAGGGAACGGGGTTATCATGGGGTTGGGTTTGGTGGGATTTCGGTGGGGGGTATTAGCAGCAATCGTAAGTTCTTTGGCAGCTTATTGCCTGGAATCGATCATCTTCCCCATACTCACAACCTAGAACACAATGCCTTCACTCGTGGTCAACCGCAATGGGGGGTACATCTGGCAGATGAGTTGGAACGCCTTGTTGCACTACATGATGCCTCAACCATTGCAGCCGTGATTGTCGAACCGGTTGCGGGTTCAACCGGGGTACTCGTGCCACCTGTGGGATATTTAGAACGCCTACGGGCTATTTGTGATAAGTATGGCATTCTGCTGATTTTTGATGAGGTAATTACTGGGTTCGGGCGTCTCGGTGCTAGTTTCGCCACGGAGTATTTTGGTGTTATCCCAGATATGGTGACGGTAGCGAAAGGCATTACCAACGGGACAGTGCCGATGGGGGCGGTATTTACTCGTCAAGGGATTTATGATGCCTTTATGGAAGGTACGCCAGAAAATTCCATTGAATTATTCCATGGTTACACTTATTCTGGGCATCCTGTTGCTTGTGCAGCAGCCTTGGCAACACTGGAGGTGTATCAGGAAGAAGGGTTATTTCAACGGGTAAAGGAATTAGCAGGCTATTGGGAAGATGCTGTGCATTCCTTACAGGATTTACCTCACGTTATTGATAGTCGCAATTTGGGATTGGTAGCAGGAATTGAGTTAGAATCCAGACCTGGAAAACCCTCAGCACGGGGGATGGAGTGTCTCCAGCGCTGTTATGAAATGGGTTTGCTCATCCGTGTTACGGGGGATATTATTGCTCTGTCTCCGCCGTTAATTATTCAGAAGGAACAGATTGAGCAAATGGTTGGGATTTTAGGGGGAGTGTTGAAGGAGATGGGGAGTAGGGAGTAGGGAGTGGGGAGACAAGGGGACAAGGGGACAAGGAGGACAAGGGGACAAGGG
>NZ_JADEWY010000239.1 GCF_015207375.1 Coleofasciculus sp. LEGE 07092
TCCCCGTCGTCTACGAAAGCTGTTTTATAAATCTCACCAACATTTCTGACTATCCCGGTGAGATAAATCTAACCCTCTACTACGACCAATATGCCAGCGACTTTGACTGAATCTGAGTTAACGAATGTTACTCCAGACTCCCTCTCAACTTTTATCAGAGAGAGACTTGCCAATTTATTGGCGCAACCCGCAACTGATACATTTACGACAGGGACAGACCGGGGAGTAGCATTCCAGCTCACGTACAGTGCCAATGACTACGATAAATTTGGCATTGAAACACGAGTCACCGCCAATTTAGACGTAAACGAGCGGCTGTTTTTCGAGTGGAATGAGCCGGGAAATACTCCAACGACAGAAGCCAATGCCTCTCGGTTCTGCGATACCGTGAGATTTACAGCCTTATCTTCCATTGGCGCTGTGGAAGTTAATCATCCACAAGCGAAGTTGTTGTTGCTATTTCAAGGAACTCTTTCCCAAGTCCTGGGATTTTTCCGACCTGAACGCCCAACGTGGTGGGATATGTGGCCCTACGCCTTTGTTCCTTGGAATCAAACTCTAGTTAATCTCTCATCTTGTAGTGCGGCTCGTTCTCCATTTAATTTGCAGTTAAATAGTGGCGGGACAGACTATGCCTTGGGGCTTCATTCAACGAGACTTGAGAACATGAATCCGCGATCGCTCCGTCGGGAGTACTACCAACGCATTCCCATTTACAGTCCCTCCAGTAACAATTGTGGGTCATGCGGCTCACTCAACGAAGAATTCGTGATGTTTGCTGGAGAAGGTGTAAAAAGAGGCGATCGACCTGTTATCGACGGCAATCAGTACTACTGCATTAAGGGCGGTGTTTCAGCGATTGGAGTGAGAATATGACGGTAACTGCTGAACCTGCCTGGGAATTAATCAATTATCCCATTCCACGGGTCAGTTCTCTAGTCCTCGAAAAACCACTTCCGGGTTTGGCAAATATCTTTCTCCCTTTATTCAGTAAAATAGATATTGTCAAGCCCCTTCATTCCCATGCAGTTCCTTTCATTCCCAATCCATTCAAACTTCAGCTAATCAAAGTCTTAGCGGGGTTTCCCACACCTGGAGCCGTTGCGACGACAATAATTTCCACACCGACAGCTTCATTGCCTAGTCAACCCAGGCTTTTCAAGCGAACTCGTGTGATTGGTCAACTTTTTCCTTAAATCAAGTCGAACAACAATTGAAAATATGCGGGGAGTTTTTCCCCGCTTAATCAGTTTTATGGCACCAACCTACACCATTAACAGTTCACATTTATCAAATCTCAAAGAAGCTAATCTACTGGGTGATAATGCTCATATCTATCTGACCTTGCGCTCCCTCAACAATCCTCCCAAAGTTAGTTCTACTGTTGATGCAGACAGTCTGCAATCTAAGGGTGTCCCAAACAAATCCTTACTTCCTGCTCTTGAACGACTCGGAAGACTAGGATTGATAACTTCCTACACTTTGCCAGCTATCAAATTCACCTGGAGAGTCAAGCCTACATCGGCACCTTTGATGGATGAACTTAAAGAACTTCATCAAGGAGGAGTGTTTGATGGCAAAGGATACCTCAGATATGTCCTGTGGTACGAGTCAAATAAAGGTGCTATCAGTCCTCTAACCGTTAATCCCAACAAAATGCTGACTGATTGGGGCATTGCTAACGATGACCTTATCACCTGGATGAGCGCTCTAGAATACGTTCCTGCTGTATACAAAAGTGAAACCTACATACCTGCAAAAGGTTGCATTACCAACGACCTCACGGGTACAGTAACAGTAAATTGGCTAGGTTCTCCTGGTACTGTAATATCTCAGCAGGAGTTAGCCGAACTCAAGAAAACTATCCTCTCCCCAGCAGCATACGCCTACTTTGCAATTCAGAGTGTCAGAAGTGGCGGCATAATCAACGCTGACGAACTAGAGAAAGACTGGAAAATTCCGAATACAGAGTTATTCACGCATCTGGTAACATTTGACCGCAGAGATGTCATGTACCTCCACTTGGGGGACACGGTAATTGAGTGGCTGGAGCATCCTTCTGGCAATGAACAAGATAGTCTGCTCTCTGAACTGGGGAAATTTTTCTATAAATTAGGCTCTCTTAACCCCAACCGGGAACCGTTCACCCCCGTCAACTTCGCCAATCTAGAAACCAGTTGGGAAATTCACCGCTACGACTTGATAAACCTGATGGTGCGGCTGGTTAATCTCAAACTCATCAATTTCGACCTCTCCAATGTCAACGTCTCCTGAACCGAAGCGAGTCAGTATAACACTCACACTTTACAAGAAGCTAATTGAATATCTCTCCCAATCAACGGACATTCAGCCCTGAGCGGAGTCGAAGGGTTGAAGCATCTCACCTGCACAACCGTCTGCTATTAGACACGCAGCAGCTTAACGATGACTCGACCGAAAACGGCAGCAACAAATAAGCCTTGCATTCTCGTGGTGGAAGATGAAGCGCCAATTCGTGATAACCTACGTGAACTTCTGTCGGCTGAGGGGTATCAAGTGATGGAAGCTGAAGATGCGATCGCTTCCTATAATTTACTCTTTGAGCAAAATCTAATTCCCGATTTAATCATCTGCGACATCAATCTGGCTCGTGTTTCGGATGGCTTCGCTGTACTTGACAGAGTTCGCAAACATGCACCCACCTCTTCCGTTCCTTTTATTTTCCTCACCGCCAGGGGCGAACGCACCGATATGCGCCGGGGCATGGAATTAGGTGCGGATGACTATATCACCAAACCCTTCACCCGTGCTGAGATTCTGGGTGCGGTGGTGGCGCGTTTGGGACGGCATGAATTAACGAAACCATTACCCAAAGAAGCCACCTACTTTATCATTCTGAACGCTCCCGGCGTAGCGAATAGGCGCATTGAGATAGGGGATTTTGAGCTATTGGGGAGAAGCGATCGCTCTACAATCCAAATCAACGATCCTGCCAATCGTCTCTCCCGATTCCACGCGGCGCTACAACTTCGTAAGCGAGAAACATCCCCCACTCACTGGGTAACAGACGGGCCAATTTCCAAGAAGCCAGAACCCTCTGAGTATGGGGTGTGGGTTAACGGCACCAGAATCACTAATCAACAGGCTTTATCTACAGGCGATCGCATTTATCTAACGGAGAATATTTGGTTTACCTACCACATCCAGCCACCGGAAGGAAAAGAAAGCCGTGAGCATTCAACCATCTCGTAAAGAACACGTCTTCAAAACAGGAGCAATAATCGTCCTGGGGCTATCAGGTTCTGTCCTCATTCATGCGTTGATTCGGTTGGTGAGTGAAGCACCTACGGCAATCGATTGGGAATTGTTGGGTTCAGCCTTTCCAATCATCACCGCACCCTTAGTCTGGATTGCCAAACGCTCGGTAACATTAGGGTTGGAATTTGCTTCCCTAAAGGAGCGAATCAAGAAGCTTGAAGAACGAGATGAGGAGTGGAAAAGTCAGAAAAATGAGCATAATTGGTTGAAAGTCCGACTTGACCATCACGATACTCGCCTATCCGATTTAGAGTATTCCAAGAAAAAAATGATCCAAAACCAGGGATACTGAGAGAGTAATTAGTGTGCAATCTGCTGTATGTCTTCAGAATCGTTAATCAAACTAAGTGATAGTCTTCGGTCGTTGTACATCAAG
>NZ_JADEWY010000240.1 GCF_015207375.1 Coleofasciculus sp. LEGE 07092
CGGCAGCGTCAGATGTGTATAGGAGACGGGTTGGGATGGGAACAGCCGCTTGACTGCCAAGGGGAGTTGCGTCAGTTGCTCGGAAAGCAGGTAGTCGCTTACTCCCGCTTTCATACAATCTACAGCAACAGAGGCGTTGGCATCGCCATTGACGACAATCAAAGGAATGTTCAATCCTTGCTCTTGTAAGAGTGAGAGTGCCTCAATAACATTGAATTCTACTAAGTTCCCGTTAGCCACAATCAAGTCAATACTTGGATTGAGATGAGTCAGGTAATCAGCTTGAGTGGTGACAGCCTGCCAGAAAAGACTGTATCGAGCCCCACGCAATACTGACAGAATCCTTTCTGTTTCTCGGGGCGATTCTTGCAGGATTAAAAGATTAATCGTAGTAGCAGCTATGGTTGGGTTTGAATCGAGCGAATGCTCTCTATTACTGCGGCAATCCTTTGACGTCATTGTATACCTCCCTACTCACTGAATAGTTTACTCGTCAAACAAACCACTGAGGCGTTCTATTTCGCTCTCATCAACATAGCTGGGATTACCAGCTAGGATACCCGTCACATTCCGAAAAGGTCTACCAATGTGCATCCCTTGACTATCAATACAGAACTCGCGAATTTCCTTATCATGCATTGACCCGCGCATTTTTAGAACCGTTAGCCCCCGACGAATTTCACCATAGACTTCTACATAGCGCAGCAAAATAATCGAGTCAGTATTAGTCGAAATGTGCGCTTCTGTGATGGATCTACCACCGATTAATGAGTTGGTATTAGAGGTAAAAAGAGCGGCAATTTGCCCCTGTTTAATTAAGGCATTTAGGCTGAGGATAAACTCTCGAAACTTCTTAAAACTAGAAGACCGCTCTAGGGCAGAAATACTATCGACAGCTACCCGCTGAGGTTGAAACTCCTCAATAAGCTGTTGCATTCTCACCAAATGATTTTCGAGTCCAGTTGTTTCTGGATACCGACAGACTACCTTAAGCATTCCCCCTTGTTCCATTTGAGCGAAGTCGATGTTCCAACCCACAGCATTTCTAAAGAGCTGCTCTCGGCTTTCTTCAAAGGCAAATAACAAGCACCGTTCTCCATTCTTAACTCCACCAGCAATAAATTCGGTCGCCCTTAAAGTCTTCCCTGTACCCGTAGCTCCCGATACGAGGACAATTGAATCCCGGAAGAAGCCACCCCCACACATGGCATCCAGTTCTGCATTACCTGAGGTGATACGAACATTGCTTGAGCGTTGCTCTAGCAGGATCGTAGAAAAAGGAATGACTACAAAGCCTTGCTCAGGAATAATTGTAAAGGGAAATTCCCCATGTTGGTGGGACGTACCCCGGTACTTAAGAATTTCTATGGTGCGGTGACGCTTCTCTGCGGCTAGCACGTTCCTCAAGATAATCACATTGTCAGCTACAAACTCTTCAACACTATAGCGACTGATATCACCGTAGTCTTGAGTTCGTTCTGAGGTTAGTATTGCTGTTATCTCCCGCTCCCTGAGGGCTACAGCAATATTAAATAAGTCGCCCCGGATTTGGGTGCTATCAGGTACGGCACTAAAGACAGCTCCCAAGGAATCCATAGAGACACGTTGGGCGTTGATCCGTTTAGTAGCATATTCAATCCGAGCTAGCAAGGGACCGAGGTCGTATTCACCACTAACCAAGGGTTTCTCGCCTTGTTTGGGAGACGCATCAACAAATACCCATTTGCCTTCCTCTTCCCATTGCTGGATATCCCAACCGAACCCCCACATATTTTTGCGAATTGCTTTTGGGGATTCTTCAAAGGTGACAAATACTCCATGTTGCCCTTCGGTAATGCCCTCGGCGAGAAATTGACAGGCGAAAATTGTCTTGCCACTACCTGCCGTGCCAGCAACTAAGGTTGTTCGACCTTTTGGTAATCCACCTTCGGATAAGAGATCAAAGCCGGGAATGCCTGTTATTACCTTCTCAATATAATTTTGTTCGTTCCGTTCGCTCATTACTTTGTGAGTGTGAGATTCAAGCTAATAAAAAAAATTTAATTCGTATCAGTCAATGATTCAATATTTTTGCTGATTTGCCATAACGTTGAGTCCAAATAATACGGTTTTCCTGTCTGATAAATCACCAATAATGCGCTGTACGGGGAGAGGAAGTTCTTTGATTAACGTTGGGGTCATCAAAATGTGTTCCTCTTCAGCTAGCTGCGGTTGTTCAAGGACATCAATAATGAACATTTCCGCTCCATTTAGCTGTTCTTCCTCGCAGAGTTTTTGTAAATTAGCGATCGCTCGTTGGGATCTGGGGCTACGTCCGGTCACATAAAGCTTGAGTAAATATCGCTCGGACATGCTTAATTTTTGCTGAACAGCTTTTGACTTTATTTTTTCATTTCGAATTGATTTCATCGTAGTTCTTTGCCAGATTAATTTTATTTAATCCGATAAAGTATCGTCGATAGTAGGTTGCTAAGTTACCCATCAATTCCAACAGCAAAAAGCGACCTTCTCTGGTATAAGCTTGAGCTTTGCGTAAGCCAACGCCTTGAGTTTTTTGCTTCAAAGCTTGGGTGTGAATTTCAATAATATCGCGGGGAGTGCCTTTTAGTAAACCGACCTGTTCCGCTAGCGTACTAAGTTTTTGAGAAACCTGACAATCAACTTTATACGCACTTTGCTCTAAAGCCTCATCCATCAAATCACCATAGCCTTGAACCAGTTCCTCAAAAACATCCGGTATTCGTTGCCCTATGGGTTCCCAACCGGGTAGTTGATTGCTTAGGTGGGTTGACCCAGCGATTAACTGTTCTAGCAGTTGTATCTCCTGCTCCTGCCGAGAGGAGTTTAGCTCTTCTTCTAGTGCCGCTAGTTGCTGTCGTCGTTCTAGGGCAGAACGAATCGCATACACCAGCAAATTTCGATCGAGCTTCCCTTTGGGTAAACAACCACAACTCCCCAATTCTAATACTTTGACCGCAATGGCTTCATCTTCTAAGACAGTCTGGACAATAATGGGTACTTCAGGAGCGACGTTCTGCATCTGGTTCAAGGTATTCATGCCCCGACTATCCGGTAACATTAAGTCTAAAAGGACAACATCGATATCTTCTTGTGCTAACTGTTGTTGTCCCTGATCTAATGTCTCAGCACAGATCACGTCAAATCCCTGGCTAAATGAAGGAGATTTGGCATTGGCTAGCAAGTTGTGGAGTTTTTCGAGATCGTCCGGGTCATCTTCGACCAGTAAGACTCGGCAAGGGTGATCGAGCATAGATATATATAGCATTTTTACTGGAGATGTAAACAAGCAACCCTTTCTCAGTAAGACTTTCAGTGCTTTGGCTGTACACGAATCATCTAAAAATACTATAGATAAGGAGAAGGTCTGAGCGCCACTTCATTATTCATAGTAAAAGTTTATACGAGGAAAACACACGGGAACTTGATAGCCCGGTCAAGGCAATAACTTCAAAATGGAGAAAGTTTCTGTCAAGTCGTGGCAGAAAAACTGGGGAAAGCAAATTAGCTATAAAGCCGTTACAAAAGACCTACTCAAAGCTACTCAACACTATAAATAGTTGTACACTTTGATGCTTTCTTCCTGCTTCATCCAGAACTGTCGGCAGCACTCTGTTCACAGGCTAACACTGCCTAACTGACA